>JALYTI010000678.1 GCA_030854375.1 Acidobacteriota bacterium
AATCAGAACCGCGAGCGGTAGCGACGGGCCGAATACTCAACGATCGATTAGGACACAAATCAGAACCGCGAGCGGTAGCGACCGGCCGAATACTCAACGATCGATTAGGACACAAATCAGAACCGCGAGCGGTAGCGACCGGCCCAAGTGCTCAACATTGGGTTGACTGATTAGGTTCTCACTTGGTGTTGAATCTTCGGCCGGTCGCTACCGCTCGCGGTTCTGATTTGCTTCGCTACCGCTCGCGTTGGATTATTCGGTATAGCCATCGGGATGTGCCTGCATCCAGCGCCAGGCCGACTCAATAATTACGCGCAGGTCCTGAAATTCAGGTTTCCAATTAAGTTCGCGCTTGATTTTATCGGAGCTCGCAATTAAGACGGCAGGATCTCCCGCACGTCTTGGACCAACGCGATCCGGAATCTTTTTCTTGGTGACTTTACGCGCCGTCTCCAGTACCTGCTTCACACTGTAACCGTCTCCACCACAGCCAAGGTTGTAAATCCTGCTGCCTTCATCAAGTACGTTCAGAGCCAGGATATGTGCGCGCGCCAGATCAATGACGTGGATGTAATCCCGGACGCAGGTGCCATCCGGCGTAGGATAATCATCGCCATAAACCTCCACGACCTCCCGCTTGCCTGCGGCGACTTGCAAGGCAATCGGAATAAGATGGCTCTCTGGTTCATGGTCCTCTCCAAATTTTTCACTGGCGCCGGCAGCGTTGAAGTAACGCAACGATGCGTAGCGAAGTGCATAGGCTTCCGTGTACCAGTGCATCGCACGTTCAAAAGCCAGCTTGGTTTCACCGTAAGGATTGGTAGGGTTGGTGGGAGCGGTCTCTTCTATTGGCTGCTTCTCTGGCGCGCCGTAGGTAGCCGCACTTGAAGAAAAGACAATGCGACTGACCTCAAACTCGCGCATCGCGTCCAGCAGAATCAAGCCCGCTACCACGTTGTTACGATAGTACTTTGCCGGATGTACGTATGACTCTCCGACCAGTGAATCTGCCGCCATATGAATTACGGCGTCGATCCGCTGAGTCGCAAAAGTGTTCCGCAAGATTTTGCTGTCCGCCAGATCAGCCCTGACAAAGTCAACATCCGGAAGTATGGCCTCACGATGCCCCTTATACAGGCTGTCGTAAACAATTGGTTCGTGGCCGCCCTTCGCCAACTCTTCGGTGACGACGCTGCCAATGTAACCGGCCCCACCTGTTACAAGCACTCTCATGATTATTCAAGAAGCTTCGACTGCATGTGCCGCGCAAAGTTCCGGCTTAATTTTTTGAGTTGAAAAACAAGACTCGAATCAGTCCCTCAATTGATAATGCACACAATAATGCAAACACTATAACCGTCGCTTATGAACCAAGTCTATTTTTTGGAATCTTACAACCGCGCATCGTTTAGAAAGCGGACTTGTCCGCCTCCTCCGGCAGGGGCACAAGTGCCCTTTCTAAACGGTGCAGCGAGAAACTTTTGGACCACAGCTTAAGGCCGGGATTGGGTAAGGTGCACCGTTGGTTTAGGGATGCGGTAATTGCCTGCAACAAAAATAAATGAGGGTCAATCGCAAACCAACAGTTGTCGTTACAGAAGATCCTAGGTGTGGGCCACCTTTGGTTGAACCGAGGCCGAATTGGTTGTGGCCGGATCGGATGGAGCGTAATAAAGGATGCGGTTGCAATTATCACAGGTAACCACTTCCTCGCCGCGTCGCACCTGGGCCATCGCCTGCGGCCGAAGCGCCATGAAGCAAGCCATACACGCGCCATTGCGAGCTTCGGCAACTGCCACTCCATCACGTATCCGCGCACTAATGCGTACGTAGAGTGCGCCCATCGCTTTGGGTAAAGCAGTAACTAATCGTTCGCGTTCAGCGCGATTCATCGCCAGTTTATCTGCCTGCAGACGAGTATCTTCGTCAAACGCCTGCAGTCTTGCATCGCGGTCCGAATTCAATGAGGCAATCTCTTCCGCTCGTTCCTTGAGCGAGGCTTCGGCCTTTTCAAGTGCCTCCATTTGTTCAAGAGTCTGTGTTTCCAGTGTTGAGATCTGTTTGCGAGCTGCATCTGCCTCACGTATAGCGGCGGTATATTCGTCCTGTTTCTTCGACGACATTAGATTGCGTTCGGCCCGCT
>JALYTI010000150.1 GCA_030854375.1 Acidobacteriota bacterium
TCCAACGCGCACGCGGTTGCTGTTCACACCCTGGTACGCGATCCTTATCAGCACGTCACCCACGTCGCCCATGTCTTTGTCGAGTCCTAAGTTCAATTGAGTTAGCCACTCCTGGCCCGGCACTTTACCAACGTATTCGACTTTAAGAGCGTACTGGCGATGTGCAACGTCTTCGGCACTTGCCGTAACGGCGTTACCGTCGTCCCCGATCTTCAAAGACAAGTTTACGGCGAAGAGGATTATGGTGTTGCTCTTATCTGAGCCGTAACCGAAGAAAGATGATTTCGCAAAGAAGGGTTCTGAGGTAAGTGTGGCGGCATCAAGCGCAATAGCGCGGGTCGAAGTAGGAGTGCTTATTAAGATCGGCTTCTTCGATTGCGCTTTAACAATGTCCAGTCCGGAATAGACAACTAAGACAGCGACACAAGATTGTAAACAAATGTGGAAGCACGTGCGAAGAAAAAGCATAAGGGTGGGCCGGAATCAGTGAGCAAATCAACGTCAGGGGGGAGGCTTAAGCGCCTGACTCCATGTCCGGCTCGGGCGGTATAGCATAACGTAAGATGTGGGACAAGCGCACTCCTTCTGACAACAATCGAACATCTTAATATTTCTACTGCCTCGCTCGCTGTTTGAGCGAAGATTCACGCATACGGTGAATGGCTTTCTCGGAAGTTAAAAAGCTCGCAGCCAGCTCCTGACCTTTTGGACAATCAATAGTGTCGGGTTGCATTACGATGAATACACTCTATAGTGGATGTGAGATATAGCTGGGACAAGGTTAATCAAATGAAAGAATTTAGCGCTAATATTCGCCTGCTACCGCGGGAAACACTGGACTCATCCGTATGCGTCCAGTTTCTATTCATGCACCTTGCGTGTCTGCTTGTGATCTTTACAGGCGCCAGCGTAGTTGCAATCGTAACATGCGTGGCCCTTTACATTGTGCGAATGTTTGCGATCACCGCCGGGTTTCATCGACTCTTCGCACATCGCACCTACAAGTCCGGTAGAATTTTTCAGTTCCTGATGGCCTTTACGGCGACGGCTGCATATCAGAAAGGACCGCTCTGGTGGTCAGCTCACCACCGGCGCCATCACCTCCACGCGGACACGGAGGAAGATCTTCATTCACCCCTCACGCGCACCCTGTGGCGCTCGCACGTCGGATGGTTCCTGTCCCGCGACAGTCAGGAAACTGACTGGAAGTTGGTTGCCAACCTCAGTAAATATCGCGACCTTCGCTTTCTTGATCGGTATTATTCATTGCCCCCTGCTCTCTTAGCGGTCTCTGCGTTTCTCCTGGGTTCACTGCTTCAACGATATGCGCCGGGTTTAGGCACGTCCGGATGGCAGATGCTTGTATGGGGATTTTTCATCAGCACAGTTCTGCTTTATCACGGGACCTTCACGGTAAATTCTCTCGCGCATGTTTTCGGTAAACGACGTTTCGCGACGGCGGACAATAGCAGGAACAACTGGTTTGTCGCCCTGATCACACTTGGTGAGGGATGGCATAACAACCATCACCACTATTCTTCGTCAGAACGGCAAGGCATTTACTGGTGGGAGTTTGATGTCTCTCATTACACGCTGCTGGTGCTTTCCTGGTTCGGGATAGTTTGGGACTTGCGAAAGCGCCCCGCGAACTTAGCTGCTGTGAACGAAACCCCCAACGAGTCGTTCGAGATGATATAAGGATCCCGCCGAACGGGTCGGCGGCCTGATGTGCGGCGGTCAAGGTCGTTTGCACATTAAGGCCTAAAGCCGTTCTTCAATTGTATTTCCACATCCATAATTAATTCTCGCGAGGAAGATTAACTAAATGGTTGCAACGAATGTGTGCTTACTAAAAGCGGAGCATCTTCGCAAGTCGAACTTGTTCTCATTACTCATTGTGGCGGCGTTGTTCATTGTGACTGCAACGGTGCATGCGCAGACCCCAACTCTACCGAGCGAGACGCCCCTACGGTTTGAGCCCACCAACGATGGCTTCGAATACACCAGACGCGATGTGTGGATACCGATGCGCGACGGCGTGAGGCTGCACACGGTTGTCCTGGTAGCCAAGGGCGCCAAAGGAGCTCCGATACTCCTGACGCGCACGCCCTACAATGCGACCGGACTCACAACCCACTCCGAAAGTTCCCACCTCGGGCCGCTCCTCAAGGGCTACGACAATGCCACCGACGTGATTGTCGAGGGCGGATATATTCGCGTGGTCCAGGACATTCGGGGCAAGTATGGTTCCGAAGGCGACTACGTGATGAACCGGCCACTTCACGGGTCACAGAATCCTACGCCGGTAGATCACTCCACCGACACCTATGACACGATTGATTGGTTAGTAAAGAACGTACCGGAAAGCAACGGGAAGGTCGGGATCCTGGGCATTTCCTACGATGGCTTCCTACCATTAATGGCGCTCGTGAATCCGCATCCGGCGCTCAAGGTCTCGGTGCCAATGAACCCTATGGTCGACGGCTGGCGGGGCGACGATTGGTTTCATAACGGCGCCTTCCGTCAGCAAGGCATGAGCTATATCTACGACCAGGAGGCGACGCGCGGGAATGATATTAAGTGGTGGACGAGCCACTTTGACGACTACGACATGTTTATGCAGGCAGGTTCCGCCGGTGAGCTCGGACGTCGTCGCGGCCTGGAACAAGTTGGCTTCTGGCGTAAGCTCCTGGCGCATCCGAGTTATGACGCGTTCTGGCGCGATCAAGCAGTGGACAAGATACTCGCCGCGCAACCTCTTAAAGTGCCGGTGATGTTGGTCCACAGTCTATGGGATCAGGAAGACATCTACGGAGACATCGCTGTCTACAAGGCAATCAAGCCCAAAGACACGAGCAACGACAAAGTGTTTCTTGTTATGGGTCCATGGCACCACGGGCAGGAGATTGGGGACGGGAGCACACTGGGCGATTTGAAGTTCAACAGCGATACTGCGCTGACGTTTCGCAAGGAAATCCTGCGTCCGTTTCTGGACCAATATCTCAAGGACGACGCCGTCAAAGCTGACATCGCGCCGGTGACCGCGTTTGAGACGGGCACTAACAGGTGGAGACGACTGCCCGCCTGGCCGGCTGGTTGCGAGAGTGGTTGTACTGTCCAACCGACGCCGCTTTATCTCAAGGCGGGTCTGAGATTGGATTTCAGTCCGCCTAATGCTGGTGACGACTCGTTTGATGAGTACATTTCTGATCCCGCCAAACCAGTGCCCTACCGCGCACGTCCTATCGACGGCACCAGCTGGTCTCGCTGGCTTGTCGACGATCAACGCGAGGCGTCTGGGCGACCCGATGTCGCCGTCTTTGTTTCCGATGTCTTGAGTGCGCCGGTGAAGATTAGCGGCGAACCTATAGCAAACCTTATCGCTTCTACTAGTGGGACCGACTCCGATTGGGTGGTGAAGGTAATCGACCGTTACCCTGATGAGGTCGCGGGCCAGCCGGCGATGGGCGGCTATCAGTTAATGATTTCGGCTGACGTGTTTCGGGGCCGTTATCGCGAAAGCCTTGAAACGCCTAAGCCCATCTCGGCGAATGATCCGTTACTCTATCGCTTTGCCCTTCCTACCGCGAACCACGTCTTTCTGCCGGGCCACCAGATTATGGTGCAAGTGCAGTCGAGTTGGTTTCCGCTCTACGACCGCAATCCGCAGACTTTCGTGCCGAATATCTTTTGGGCCAAGCCCGGTGACTACCGCAAGGCCACACAACGGATTTATCACGCGCCGGGCGACGGGCTTAAGCTGGCGAGTTTTATTGAACTGCCTCTGGTCGCAGTGCCCTAAAGTTATGGAGTACGGAAATATGAGCATCGCGTGCGGGTTGCGAGTGCACTGGATCCGCTTGTCACCGCTTTCAGCCGCGGGGAGCCGGCGCCCTTTTTTATCAAAGAAGCGCAGTGTTTGTGCATTGCGGACAAGCGCTTTCTAAACGATGTTACTGGCAACCAGCCTACTGGCCCGCACGCATCGTTTAGATAGGGCACTTGTGCCCCGCCGCGCCAGGCGGACAAGTCCGCCTTCTAAACGATGTTGCTAGTACCGTTGTAGGCATAGGCGCGAACAGCCTTCTCCTTACTGCCTCTTGCTGACACTGCTGCAGGCTATCGGCGTCGTCCTGTCGATAAAGTACGATGCAGAACTTTAATTTCAAAACGATATTTGAACCGAGAAATCGCGGGATTCTGCTCGACATAGTCGTACTTGTCATCAACCTGGTCCTCATGAGCATTATCACGAGGCTGACTCTGAAGCTGGCTCACGAAGCCGAACAAGATCGGCTGGCAAGAATCGCGATTGGCCTTTTCTTCGCTGGAGTCTTCTTTCTACAGCCGTGTGGACCGATTTTGAAGCGTTGGTCATTTCACCAAAGATTCAAGTTCGATACCGACTCGAGTGCCGGCTGTCTCCTGTTCTGGTTCATGTGGTTTTACATAATCATGATGTTATTGCTTTCGGGGACGGCCACCATAATTCTTACTGAAGTGTTCTTTGAGAGAGGCTCACCGGCGTCGGAAATCGGGCCGGCATTGATTCTTGGCGGACTTGCTTTGTCGATCGTGAATGTTGTGTTCATCTATCGCTTCTTCTTACGACCCAAAAAGAAGCCACGTTGGAAATTCCTTGCTACGCCACAAGCAGCGTTGGTCGGCGACGTTTTGATGTTTCTCAACGTGATTTGCCTTCAGATTTTATGGAATAGCTTGACGGCTTCTAAGTCTTTCTGGGAGCACTTGACTTCTACTCCGCTGGGAAAACCCGGCAGCTTCACCGACATTCTGGGCAGATTTATTGTTATTGGCTTCTTAGCCTTGCTTGTATATTTTCCAGCGCGGATCTTTTATTTAGTCGAAGACAAGAATCGTAAAATAACGTGGCTGACGATGCTGCTCGCAAATATGCCCTTGATATTAAGAGCTGTCTTTGCCTCGCCTCGTTGAAGTATTCCGACAAAGAATGATTCTTTGGTTAGCCTCCAAATAAAAAGGAGAGAGAAGTGAAACCAGTCGTTATTGTCGTATCAGCTGCGATCCTCTGTTGCTCTACCGTCTCCAGCCAGACAACGGATAAAAAGTCAGGGAACGCAGGCAAGCCGCTGCAGCAGGTCCTGGCATTGAATAACGTCTGGGCTGATGCAATAACGAAGGGAGATGCCGGGGCACTCGACCGCCTTTTTGCTGACGACATGATTGCGACCACTGCTAGCGCAGAAATCAGAGACAAGGCTGGAGAAATAAAAGATGCGACCGGATCCCCAGATCCTGATTTCGTTTGGGTACACCCGTTCACTACTCAAGATGTGCGAGTAAAAATCTACAAAGATGCAGCAGTTGTTACCGGTATCGCCAAATGGGGATTCAAGTATAAAGGTCAGGCTGTAGATCACCAGCGTCGTTATACTCACTTATATGTGAAACAGCATGGACAATGGAGGATTGTTGCCCAGCAGATGAGTTCCGACCCGTACAAGAAATAAGAGAATCCCCCACCGATACTTGAAACGCAAAATGAAAGGGGCGCGATTGAATACCGCGCCCCTTCAAATTAATCTTGCCTTCAAACCGACATTAAGAGTCGATGGAAGACTTGTTACCTTTATCAACTACAGCCTTCAACGCCTGGAATGTCGGTGGCCATAGGCCGATGAAGATTCCCGCTTCTTTCTTACCTGAAAGAAACAATGCGATTGAAGCGCCGATAGAACCGACAGTCAAAATATGGAACAAACTGATACCAGTTTTTTCCTGGGTGGACTTGTCCACCGTTTTCAGCAGTGACTCGGCGGTATCTCGGCCACCAGTCGCTTGTGTCTTGCCCTGTGTTCCAACCCCGGTTAATGCACTTTGTGCCGTTGCCATTCCTTAATCCTTCCTTGTTCCAACCATTAAACCCATTACCCATACTCAATCGGCGCAAATAAAGGATGCGGATCGAGATACGAATAGAAAATAAAACCGCTATGGTAGGTACTATCGCATCGAGTCGTCGCGAAGTAGTCACGTACCGGACACAGAGTCAATTCTATTATCAGAAATCCTTAAAGAATGACTGCCGCCGTTAGCATTTAACCTGCTAACTCACACACAAG
>JALYTI010000151.1 GCA_030854375.1 Acidobacteriota bacterium
AGCGCGCAAAGCGGAGCGCAAAGGTCCGCAAAGACAGACGCTTTGCGCGACTTTGCGAATTCTTTGCGACCTTTGCGGTTCAACTCATCAATGATTGGAAGCTACTGACCAAGAGAATCTTCAAGCGACATGAGCGAAGGCATTTTAGTTTTCATAGAACATCGCAATGGCGTGCTGAACAAGACGTCACTGGAAGCGATCGCTGCTGCGCAGAGACTCGCATCCTCTTTAAAACAGCCCATCACGGCTGTTCTTCTCGGATCCGATCTTAAATCCCTGGCGCAGGAAATTTCGTCGTACGATTTGGCGAAAGTCATAACGGCGACAAACGCCAGGCTTGCTGACTACACGCCCGATGGATACAGCCACGCGATGGAGCAGGTCGTTCGAAAGCTTGATCCTCAGCTGGTAGTAATGCCACACACTTATCTCGTGCGCGACTACGCGCCGAAGCTGGCAGCACGTTTTGGTAAGGCTCTGATTAGCGATTGTATTCGCGCGAAAGTGTCCGGCAACTCCATTACGTTCACGCGCCGCATTTTCCTTGGCAAGCTTGACGCTGACGTTGTTTCAGATGGAAGTGCTCCGGTGTTTGCGACGTTTCAATCGGGAGCTTACAGGCCGGATCAGGCTGCGAAGGGAAGTGGCGCGGCAATAGAGGAAATGCCTGTTGACGTAGGAGAGATTCGCATGACGCCGGAAGCGCCTTTCCAGGAAGTCAAACAAGCGGTGGACCTGAGCAAGGCGGATATTATTGTAGCTGTGGGCCGCGGCATCAAGAGCAAGGACAACCTCGCGCTCGCTGAGAAGCTTGCAGAAGCGCTAGGCGGTGATCTGGCAGCCTCTCGTCCGATATGTGACGCGGAGTGGTTGCCGATAGATCGCCAAATTGGGTCATCAGGCCAGACCGTTGCGCCAAAGCTTTACGTTGCGCTTGGAATTTCGGGCGCCATCCAACACCTCGTGGGAATGAAAAACTCGGGGACCATCGTTGCCATAAACAAAGATCCCGAAGCGCCCATCTTTGATATTGCCGATTACGGAATCGTGGGTGATTTGTTTGAAGCTGTTCCTGTCTTGATCGAAGAAATCAAGAAGATCAAAAGCCAGAGTTGAAGTTGTGCTATGAGGCGAAGAGCGGGGGCAAGCCCGCCTTCCCGACCTGAGAGATGCGCCACCTTCATTGGTTGATCGACCTTGAGGGCTTCTCGATCGCGGTATGGGCTCAACTCAAATCAGCTCGTGGTTGGGAAGGTGGGCTTGCCCTCGCTGTTTCACTGGCACTCAAGCGCGAAAGAAAGAAATGGCGACAAGCTCGATTGTGCAAGTCTATTTTGACGGCGCAAGTAGTACCTGAATCTCCTTCATAACCTCATCCGGCTTCCACTCATTCCCGCGATATACCTTAACGATCTTCCCATCCGGGCCGATTACCGCCGTACGCAAAGAATGGATAACCTGATCCGATCCTGATTGCTCATCGTGATAATAGCGGAGCCCAAAGAACTGCGCGATTCCTTTCACTTCGTCCGGAGTGCCCGAAGCAAACTCCCAGTGCGCGAAGTTTTCATCTGAGTATTTGCCGGTGAAAGCGGCCCCGTAGCTGCGCAAAACCTTAGGCGTATCGTACTCCGGATCAAAACTAATGCTCAGTAGATGGGTCTTCCCGAAGAGTTCCGGTTGTTTTTGCATCTCCTGGTCCATGGCCGCAAAGTTATTGCTCATCAGTGTGCATTGATCCGGCTGCTGGCAACGCGTGTAGATAAAAGTCAAAAGAAGCGCCTTGCCGCGGTAGTCATGAATCCGTATGACTTTGCCGTCCTGATTGACCAGCCGATAGTCCGGTACGTCGTCGCCGGGTTTTGCACCAATGCTTTCGCCGCCCACTGGACTAGCCGTGTCGGCGCTTTCTTTCGTTATTACAAGATCCTCGAGCCACGATTTCGTGCCATCCACTAGCAGCATGGCGGTAATCTGATCACCGGGTACCAGGACCTCAAAAGCCCAATCGTCACGAACGCTGAAAGGCATAGTCATGCCGGGCATGTAGTCCTTGATGTCCTCGTGGGCGATAGTTACGAGATGCTTATCTTTCTCTACTGTCACTACCTTGCCTTTAATGTCGTAGTGTTTTTCAGTTGGCGACCGCTGACGCTGACGCTGGCAGCCGGTAAGGCTGACTGCGAGAAGGGAAAAAGCAAGTATGATGACTGGAAAAACGTGTGTTCTTTTCATGATGAAGTTACCGGAGAAGCGGTGTTGCGCCCATATGAAATGACAAGAACTACGGATAGCCAGGATGCAGCACATACCTGATGGCAGCCAAGGCTGCCGCGTTAAGATCTATGAAACTTGAGTATAGCATTCGCTCCCCACCGCTCGCGGCCGCTCAAGAAGTTCAGAGTACAACCTTCAGGTTGCGTCCTTCGCGAGCAGCAAGCTAAAGCTTGTACTCTGAACTTCCTGAGTGGCCTCCAGCGGCTAGTGCGCGAGCTCGTCTGGCTGATTGAAGAGTGCCGGAGATTCAAATCACTGCGGTCTCTCCAACAAGCCACTAAACAGATTCATTCAGTCTGGTGTAACCTAGCTTCCGAGTTTATGTTTCGATACTGACCTTAAGATCTCGTTTTGCGCTTCCCGATGCAATCAGCAGAAGACACCAAAAGCGAAACTACGACGCGTGCACAGCTCCTTGAAGGAGCGGTTCTTGCCGCGCAGATTAAGCAGGAAGTCGCGCAGCAAGTGGGGCAGTTATGGGCCGAGCATGAGGTGAAACCGTGTCTCGCGGCGGTTCGCGTGGGCGATGACCCGGCGTCGGCAGTGTATGTTAAGAATAAGATCCGGGCTTGCGAGGAAGTGGGAATGCGCTCGGAACATCATGCGTTGCCGGTGTCGACGAACGGTATCGAGCTACTCGATTTGATTTCATCGCTTAATACACGCGGAGATGTCGACGGAATTCTGGTGCAACTTCCGCTGCCCCCTGAGGTTGAAGAAGCCACAATTATTGAAGCGATAGATCCGGAAAAGGATGTCGATGGCTTTCACCCGCTTAACATTGGAAGGTTGTCGATGGGCCGGCCTGGTTTCATTCCGTGCACACCGGCCGGGATAATCGAACTCTTAGATCGAAGTAATATTCCAATTGCAGGCGCGAACGCTTGCGTTGTTGGTCGTAGCCAGATTGTTGGCCGTCCAGTGGCGCAATTACTGCTGCAAAGGGACGCTACGGTTACGATCTGCCATTCGCGCACCCAAGATCTCGCCGCGGTTACCCGGCGAGCCGACCTCCTGGTCGTAGCGATCGGCAGTCCGGGATTCATAGGCCGAGAACATATAAAGCCCGGGGCCACGGTTATAGATGTGGGGATGAACAAAATTACAGACGGGGCGACTGCGCGGAGATTGTTTGGCGCTGAGGCTGATAACAGATTAAAGACAATTTCAAAGCGTGGTTACACGCTGGTTGGCGATGTTAATCCCGCAGAAGCAGATGAAGTCGCCGGGCGACGCACGCCTGTTCCCGGCGGCGTCGGGTTGCTGACCGTGGCTATGTTAATGCGAAACACGCTAATGGCCGCCAGGTTGCGGAGGGGATTGGGAGAAAGCAAGTAGAAAAGGCTGCTGCCATTTCTTATGCTGCGCGTCGGCTTAACAGGATCTATCGGCGTCGGGAAGTCGTTCGTCGCGGGCGTGCTCGCCCAGCTTGGATGCTATGTACTTGACGCGGACGACACGGCGCGCGAGGTAGTGACGCCAGGTTCAGTGGCTTTGCAGGATGTGGTTGCTGCGTTTGGAACTGACATTATCCAGAGTGATGGTACTCTCGATCGTTCAAAACTTGGCACGCTCGTTTTCGCAGATGCGCACAAGAGAGCAGTGCTGAATTCGATACTGCACCCTTACATTATCGCGCAACAAGACCGTCGTTTGCGTGACTGGGAAATGAAAAATCCAGACTCGGTTGCTATTGTAGACGCAGCTCTGATGATTGAATCGGGCGGATACAAACGCTTTGATAAGCTAATAGTTGTTCACTGCCGTCCTGAAGTGCAGTTCCAACGGTTGATGACGCGAAACAACTTAA
Source organism: Acidobacteriota bacterium (assembly GCA_030854375.1). Lineage (GTDB taxonomy): Bacteria > Acidobacteriota > Blastocatellia > Pyrinomonadales > Pyrinomonadaceae > PSRF01. The sequence continues at coordinate 4,088 of JALYTI010000151.1, forward strand.
CCCGCGATGAAGCCGAGAAGAGAGTTCATGCTCAAATGTCGCAGGAAGAAAAAAAGAAGCACGCTGACTATCTCATAGATACGTCTGATGGGTTTGACGCCGCTCGCCAGCGTACACACGAGGTTCATGGCCAACTCCTTGCGGAATTAGAACGTAAGAACTCGGGCGTTGATGCTTGAGGGTTGATCGTTGATGAGGCGCTGCTACACCTGAAGAGACTTTCGTATTGATCCTTGAATCCTTGATTTGCGGCTTTGCCGCTGTGCAAGTGCGGAAAGGCTCCGCCTTCCCGTCACGGCGTTTTTATTCGGAGGCTGCGCCTCCATATGAGGCCAGCCGAGGCGTAGCCTCAAAGATTACAAAGAGCGCCGGAAAGGCAGAGCCTTTCCGCACTGCACGGGCGGCAAAGCCGCAGGATTTCGGCAAAAGATGCTCGGAAAAAGTGTAACGACCGCTACCGCCGGATCATCGCCGGAACCCTATTAGCTGCATGGACTCAATCAAAAACCTTTTCCCCAGACACAGAACCTTCCGAACCGAGTTGGTGGGCACTCTGTTGTTCGCGCTGATGCTCAGTCACGCCGGTTGTTTCCTGGATGAGAAGGTTGAGCCTTACTACGGACGGGTAGTAGTCCCACGCTCGCAGGAGTTTCTTTGGAGCGACGGTGGACTGCCACAGACCTTTGACCCGGCTTTTGCGGCCGCACCACCTGACACGGATTTGGTTAGGGCGATCTTCGAGGGACTTACGGATTACGATCCGCGGACGCTGACTCCAGTGCCGGCAGTCGCCACCCGCTGGGAAGAATCGGATGGCGGTCGAGTCTGGACTTTCTATCTGCGCGACGACGCGCGCTGGTCGAATGGTGAGACAGTCACCGCCAACGATTTTGTGCGTTCATGGCGACGCACAATGGCGATAGGAGACCTGGCTCCTCATACAGAATTGCTCGCTAACATCGAAGGTACCAGCACAGAACGCCAGACGAGGACGCCACCTTCTCCGCCACAACCTCTAAACCAACCGGCGCCCGAAAGTGTGACGAGTGCTCAGTCTGAAGCCGGATCCTCAACCGTCAATCCCGGCCGTCGTTTCGGAGCGGAAGCGATTTCCGATCGCGTGCTTCGGGTGCGCCTTCGGCGTCGCGATATGAACTTTCCCGCGCTGGTCGCGCATCCGGTGTTCCGTCCGGTCAAACTTCAGGATGAAAATGCTATCGGCATGCTGGTAGCCAAGGGGCTGGTTTCAAACGGAGCTTTTTCTCTCGCAAGGACGGAATCGGAGCGCGTGCTGTTGGAGCGCGCAAGTAATTACTGGAACAAGGACCAGGTGAGCCTCGAGCGGGTTGAGTTTGTCGGTCAAAAGGATGTGGAGTCTGCGTTGGCTGCATATCGCGCAGGCGAAGTTGATGCCGTCAGCAATGCTGCGTTTGAACCTCTGGCTATAAAGCTTCTGACGCCCTACGAGGATTTCCGTCGCTCAACTTATGGTGCTTTGACTTATTACAGCTTCAATACTTCGCATGTGCCCTTCGATGACGTGCGCGTGCGCGAGGCTTTAGCCCTGGCTATTGACCGCGAACGCATCAGTGATGACGAGTTGGGAGGCGCTACTGAGCCCGCGAAGCGTTTCCTGCCTGAAATAGCGCCAAATTCTCAAAAGCCAGTGGTTGGCAAATCAGAACTGCTCGAAAAGGACAACATTCGTGCGAAGGAGTTATTCGCCGAAGCCGGATTTCCCGAAGGAAGGGGATTTCCGAAAATTCGGTTGCTAATCAATCGAAATGAACAACAGCGCGTAGTGGCCCAATCAATTGCCGCAATGTGGCGAAGCGTGTTGCATGTTGAAACGGAGATAATAGGAAAGACCTGGGACGACTATGAGGCGGGGATTCGTGCAGGTGATTTCGATGTTGTGCGCCGCGGGATTGTAATGCAGACGACAGATGAGCTCACGAATATTCGTATGCTGTTTCAGGAGGGGTTCCACTCCACAGCACCGGTTACAACTGCAGGA
>JALYTI010000152.1 GCA_030854375.1 Acidobacteriota bacterium
GTCCCCGAACGTCCGTACATCATCTGGCTTAGCCAACGTCCGGCCACATCCTGTTACTCGTCACCTATCACTTATTAGATACTCTTCCGAAATCATCCTCTAGCCGCACAATGTCATCTTCGCCAAGGTAGCCACCTCGTTGTACCTCAATAAAAACCAGCGGCTCTCGCCCGGGATTTTCCACGCGATGGGCTGAGCCAATGGCAATGTCAATCGCTTGACCTGTCTCCACCGTGATCTCGCGATCGTCGAGCGTGACCTTTGCGGTTCCTTTTACGACTACCCAATGTTCAGCGCGTTGTGAATGCTTCTGGTAACTTAATCGTTTGCCGGGCAAGACTTCAATTCGCTTTACTTTGAACCCGTCAGCTTCATCGAGCACTGTGAAAGTACCCCACGGCCTCCGATCAAAACGAGAATCTTTGTCCGAATTATTTTCACCCACAAGCGATCTCCCAACTTATTAGTGCGGCTCAGGTTTAGACGGAAGGCCAGCTGAAGCTTTTTAACTGAAAACGGGGCGGGGATCAAATTCTAGTGTCGCTTGAAGTACTGCACTGCCCTTTCATGTTCTTCGGCCGCTGCCCGCGTATCAAAGGTACCGAGGTTCCTGCGTTTGCCGGTTTTTGGATTCTTTTTCCTGGAGTAGAGCCTGTATTTCCCCGATTTAAGTTTTCGAATCATATCCGACGACTCTTTTTATTTGGCGAAGTAGCGACTGTGCGCGCGCGAGCAATCCACGTGCAAGTGTTACTCAACTAACCGGCGACGGCGGCGCGCCGAATTCTTGCTTGTGGATTCTTCTTCCTTCTTCTGCGGGGGCTAGGCGCATATTGTCCGGTGCGTTCCAGATCGCAGATTGTATAACCAGTATCAAAAATGTCGGCCAGCGGAAGCGCGGCGTCCACACTGTAGTCGAAAACTCTTCCGTCAGTCCGAACATAAACTGATCCTCGTTTCCCCTTCAAGTATTGTTCGACGGTTAGCAAGGCATACAGGTGACGCTGCGTGCCCAACGTGCCGGCCGGAAGACAAGGAAGAAACTCTTGCCCATTGGGGAGGCGATAAAGGTTCCGTTCGAGAAGAACGGTTCGGCCAAAACGTTGCAAGCGAGGAATGAAGTCTTTCGGCAACCCAAATCTATGCTTGATTGTCGCACCGAACGTCGGAGTTTTGGGTTTCGCTGCGCGGCGGCGGCGCAACACTTTATTTTTCGGTGCAGGGACTGTTTCAGTGGAGTCGATTCCGTTGGGTTCGACTGGAAGATTCTCAAAGGAGAGGTCGGTGTGGGCCAGCGAATCCTGGCATGCACTGCGTAGTTCCTGCGAGCCGTAGAGCAAGCCTTCACTCATTTGCTGCAATGTCGCCTGGCCTTTGAGGACAGCTTCAACCCTCTGGCCCTCGCTCATCTCGGACCAAAAATGATCGGCGATGATCGCCTTTGACATCTGAGGCCAAAGTTTACGCCTTTCTAGGCAGCTTTCAAGAGACTTTTCACGAACACAGTGCCGCGGCCGGAAGAAGACAGTGCCACTCGGTCAGCTATCGAACTGCTCGCCCACAGCAGTACCACCGCGAGGTTTCGTGAGCGTGCCTGGTTAAGATACGGCCACAGCGTCTTTCGTTTCTCGAGGTCGCCAGATGGCGAGTATCGCTCCTGCAATCGCGCATCCCACAAATTGATAGCCGACATTTATCAGGTAAAGGCCAAGCGGTCTTAGCTCAAAAAGCACCGTGCCTAACTGCGTGGTCGCGATGAACCCCAACCACAGCCAAAATGCGGTTTGAATTCCGCCACCCACAGTCGTGGCCTTCGTGTACTGAACAAAATGGGCGAGGACATAAACCATTATAAGGGAACACACGAAGGCAATGATCAGTTCCTTGACATGACTTTGGCTTTCCATCGCCTGAATTTGCTGGGGTGACCAATTGATGATCTGGAGGAACTTATTTGCGAAGAGCAGCGGAGAGTACCAGAGGCCTCCCAGAACAAAGTGTGCAATGGTCGCTACGATCACGGCTGGGTAGTTGATCTTCATCGCTTCGTCTCCTTAAGGTTGGGGGAACATGGAGATACAAACTCCAAAACCGATTTCGACAAAGTCTTTCGTGGGCCAGAATGATTATTCCGTAATGTTCGTAAGAGAAGATTGCGTGCCGGATTCTATACACCTTGGATCATTTGTTCAATTCTGTCAGTACCACGTCTGCTTGTAACGGCAACTGTTAGTTTGCGAGCGCGCTAACAGCCGAACAAACGGCTTCGCCGCCCCACAGTGCGGTCAGGCTCGCCTGACCGATCAATTATGCTTAATCCAGGAGGCTATGCCTCAGTCCGGCCGAGGCACAGCCTCGTTTGAAATCACGGCAACGGTAAGGCGGAGCCTTACCGCACTGCGCGGCGGCAAAGCCGCAATGCGGCGGTTAGCGCACGGGTGGTTGCCGGCTGGCAATTGTTAATGAAAGTCATGCGATGGCGCTGCGGCCACGTCGAAATAAAGTGGTTTGACACTTTTTGCTTTTACAGAAATAACATTGTCTTGATTTTGCAACGTGCCGGAGATTAGAAGGAAAGGGTGGTCAACTAAAACTAAACGATATTTATCGAACAGCTGCGGCGTGATAATGACGTTTGCTACTCCTGTCTCATCTTCTAAAGTTAAAAACACAAATCCTTTTGCCGTGCCTGGCCGCTGCCGGACAATTACCCAGCCTGCCACTTTGATCACACCTCCATCGGGTACCTGCTGCATATCGATTGCGCGACAAGCGCCAAGCTTATCCAACTCATCTCGACGGTAAGCAACGGGATGCCGTCCAATCGTCAGTCCCATACCACGAAAATCGGCATCCATCCTTTCCGGCCGGGTCATAGGAGCCAAAGGCGAGTTTCCATCCATCTCGTGGAGCTCGGTGTAAAGTTCGCCCGCAGGTCGCGTGACCCTTTCAACCTGCCATAGCGCGTCCCGACGATGTACGCCTTTGTCCAATGTCCAATGTCCAGTGTCCAATGTTTGTTTCTCTTTCCTGGTTTTGGACGTTGGACGTTGGACATTGGACATTGGACTTTCCGTCGGACTTTCTTGAATGAAATTTAAGGCTCCTACCGCTGCCAGCTTCCTCATTTCATCCTTCCGCAGCTCAGGGACACGGTTGCGTAGATCATCGATGCTAATGAAGACGCGTTTTAGGCGCTCGCGCACAATCGCCTTTCCTGATTGTTCACTAAGACCTTTGACATACCTCAAACCGAGACGCAAAGAGAAACGAGAACTGTCGTTGGTATCTTCCTTCCCCGTTTCCCCTTCCCCATGTTCTCTTTCGATCGTGCACAACCAATCCGAGCGAATCACATCAACCGGCCTGACTTTTAAACCATGGCGTTGCGCGTCCTTGACGATCGTAAACGGCTGATAGAAACCCATTGGTTGATTGTTCAGCAGTGCGGCAGTGAACGCCGCAAGGTAATGACACTTTAAATAAGCGCTGGCGTAAGCTATCAGAGCAAAGCTGGCCGCGTGTGATTCAGGAAAGCCATACAGCGCAAACGATGTGATCGACTGCACGATCTCATCCTGTGCTTTGCGTGGAATTCCATTACGATCCATCCCCCGGCGCAGTTTGATTTCAACTTCCTTCATGCGCGCTTCCGAGCGTTTGAATCCAAAGGCACGCCGCAACTCCTCAGCCTCGCCACCGGAAAAGTCTGCGCAAATCATTGCCATCTTTAATAACTGCTCCTGGAACAACGGCACGCCGAGCGTTCGCTTCAACACCGGTTCCAGCAAAGGATGCGGATAGACAACCGGCTCGCGGCCTTGCCGCCGCCTCAAATACGGATGGACCATGTTGCCTACAATCGGGCCGGGCCGGATGATCGCCACCTGTACCACAATGTCATAAAACTTTTGTGGCCTCAGGCGGGGCAGGCAGGACATCTGTGCCCGACTTTCAACCTGGAACAGTCCGATCGTGTCTGCCTTTTGCAAAGCGGCATAAACCACCGGGTCATCCTGCGGCAGATGAGCAAGATCAACTTCCTCTTCATAGACATCGCGAATCAATTGAATGGACTCTTCCAGCGCTGCCATCATTCCCAAACCCAGCAAGTCAACTTTGATTAGTCCCAGGTCTGCGCAATCCTCTTTGTCCCACTGCACTACCACACGGCCAGGCATTGCCGCGGGTTCAAGCGGCACCACAGAATCGAGTTGTCCCTGGCAAATAACCATGCCGCCGGAATGCTGACCCAGGTGGCGCGGCAGGTCCTGGACCATCCCATAAAGTTGAAAGAATTTTTTAATACGCGGGTTTCGCAGGTCTAATCCAGCATCCCGAAACTGCCGCTCAGTTGAATCTTTTGGATCTTTCCATTCCCACGTATGCACGAGCCCGGAAAGTCTGCTCAGAGTGTCATCATCAAAACCCAGGGCCTTACCGACTTCGCGCGCAGCTGATCGGCCACGATAAGTGATCACGTTTGCCGTCATCGCCGCGCCTGATTTGCCGTAACGCTCGTAAACATATTGAATGGCGCGCTCACGCTGATCACCGCTCGGTAAGTCGAGATCAATATCCGGCCACTCGCCGCGCTCTTCGGAGAGAAAGCGTTCAAACAAAAGTTCCATGCCTATAGGATCGACGGCGGTTATGCCCAGGGAATAACAGACGGCGCTATTTGCGGCCGAGCCTCGCCCCTGAATCAAAATTCCCTGTTGACGGCAAAACTGGACCACGTCCCAAACGATTAGAAAATAGCCTTCCAGCTTGAGCTTTTCGATCAGCGCCAACTCACGTTCAAGCTGCGGCCGCGCTTGCTCGTATTTGGGAGCACCATTCAATCCTGTGTAATGCAACCGTGCGCCTTCTTCAGTGCGCTTTTGCAGAAACGACGTCATCGTCTCGCCAGCGGGGACGGGGTACTTCGGAAATTCATAACCGAGATCTTCGAGGGTAAACTCCAGACGTGACGAAAGCTCCACCGTGTTGTGAATGGCTTCAGGCAGATCACTAAAAAGCTGTTTCATAGTCGTGGCCGATTTGAGATGGGTTTCGGAATTTAAAGCCAGTAACCGGCCGGCAGTTTCCAGGCACACATGATTTCGGATGCAGGTAAAAACGTCCGACACTTCGCGCTGGGCGGGGCTGGCATGACAAACGCCATTGGTAGCCAGCAACGGTAGATTCAAACGTCTCGCAACTGCAATTACCCCTTGATTGCGCGCTTCTTCTTCCCTATTGAAATGGCGTTGCAACTCGGCATAGACATTTCCTTTCCCAAATACAGCGACAAGCCACTCCGCAATTTTCTGCGCAGCCTGAAGGGCACCTGATCCATTGCCTGCGCCTAAACTATTACTGAACGCTGGTCCTCCGTTTAATGCGTAGGCAAGTGGTCCATCATTAGCGCCCGTCAAGCAGATCAACCCTTCGGCATGCTCTGCTAATTCATCAGGTGTGACGGCACACTCACCCGGCTTCGCATGTTTAGGTACACGCAATTTCATAAGAGTGATTAGCCGACAAAGATTTTGATAGCCAGTGCGGTTACGAACCAGAACAGGAATGGAAAAGGTTTCCTTCTGTGTCGTCGACTGTTTTTGGACCATCTTCGGACATTGGACAGTTACTTCCGCCCCGATATGTGCCTTGATTCCATTCTTCCTGGCCGCCAGATGAAAGCGCGGGCTTCCATACACACCATTGCGATCCAGCAAAGCCATTGTCGGCATTTCTAATTTAAGCGCAGCAGCAATCAGTTCTTCCGGAACAGAAGCGCCTTCGAGAAAACTAAATGCCGATCGTGCATGTAGTTCGATGTACTGCTCAGTCATTTCCAAAATGTTCCCTACTCAACCAGCGGGGGCAAGCCCGCCTTCCTCACCACGAGCTGATTTCAGTCGAGTCCCTATTGTTTCGTTGAAAGCCGTTCAAGTTGGGATCAACCTGCGAGTTAAAAAATCTCTCAGGTTGGGAAGGCGGGCTTGCCCCCGCTGGTTGGCGAAAAATCCTTTTGGGTTAATCATAAATTCCTTCGACAAACCAGGTTCCACTACTCAACTCTCGATAAATGCGATAGAGCACTTGTGGATGCGGGCTT
>JALYTI010000153.1 GCA_030854375.1 Acidobacteriota bacterium
GTAGCGACCGGATACTACGCTCAAGTTGAAGGGTAGCATCCGCTCGCTACCGCGCGCGGTTCTGCGATCATCGTGACTTCCGAAAGATACGTATGCGATCCACTAGCAGGTTGATTTGGGCTCGCGTCAGCTTCTTACCAAACGACGGCATCCCCGCCTTGCCCCGGCTCACTATCGATCTAAGGGTGCGAGTATTGGTAATGCTCGCATTCTTTCGCCACCATTCAACGTCAGTGAAGTCAGGCGCATTGTAGAGATGTCCTAAAGGTGTATCGCTGCGGCCATCAGCTCCGTGACAGCGCGCACAGTTACGATTGAACAACTCCTCAACGTGTTTTGCGCGAGACGCATTCTTACGCTGCAGCGCGCCTCTGGCGGTCTCTGTTTGTAAGAACAAAACAGCAAGCAACAACAAGACGGCGCTGTACACAACAGCGCCCTTCAAAAAACAATTCATCTTTTGAGGGTTCCCAATTCCTTTTTCTACTCGTTTTTCTATTGTCCCGCGGGAGCCAAATCGTGAATATGCCAGAAGACGCTCTCGTTACTCATCTCCGGATGCTTTCGTAGGAACATGTTTGCCAGGGGCAACGCTCCAGGATCATCCTTGAGATCGGAAAAAATCCTCGCCTCGCGCTTCGCGTCTTCCTTCATTCCCAACTTGCGGAAGAGAAGCATCAAGTTGTAATGCGCGCCCACGTCTTCTGGATCGATGGCCAAAATCTTTTCGTAGCACTCTCGCGCCCCGTGGTAATCGTGCTTGATCTTACACAACTCTCCCAGCTGTTGCAGAGACATTCGATCACGGGGAAACGCCGATATCACGCGACGAATATTCGCTTCTGCTTCATCGAGTTGTCCCCGCCTGATAAATACTCGAGCCTGCTGAAACTGGGCCCGCATGTTTTCCGGATTTGCCTTTACGACGGCATCTAACAAGCGCGCCGCCTGGTCGTATTGATCCAGCTCAATCAGGCCTATCGCCTGGTTTACCTGAGCTGTCGCGCGGTATTTATCGTCGAGAGCCGCGGCATGAATGAAGGCGTCAATTGCCAATGGATATTGCTTCTGATCAATGAGAGCGATTCCGTAGTTGTTCCAACGCCTCCAATCGGGCATGGCAGTCTTAGGGATTTCGCTGACGGGAACGGGACCATTATCACCAATCCGCATCGCATATTCAGCGGTGGCCATTGTTACGATTGGATAATCAACTGATTTACCCAGCGCGTAATCGCTGAACACGCGGGTGAACCGCCGGTAAAGAAGTCGCGCGCGCAGATGAAGCTGGCCGGAGAAATTTGCGGGCACACGAAATTGATAGCGCGCGACATCCGATCGCCCCGATTGAATCTGATTATTCTGGGCGAAAGTACGAGTACGCCAGATGTGGTGCTTGTCGTTATATGAGCCATCGCTCTTGACAAGATACGTCTTGTAATTGTGCGCCGTCTCATCAAGATAGCCATTGGGTTTGATGAAGCCGGAGTGGTAAAGAGCCTTGCCTGTTTCATCAGTCACGACGAATTCAACGAAGGCTTCATAGAAATCGCGCAGCTCAGGCGGGAATGAGTGGCCGATGTTTTTGTTTGTGATGACTACTTCAGCCGTGATGCGATCGGCCGGCCTGAGAGTGAAACTGCTGCGATTGAGAGGCGCGATGAATTCTTCAGCATTCACGCCGGGCGACTTTCGCCTGAGAGCAAAAATATCAATGCCCAGGGCGTCGGTCTCAAGAAACTTCGTTACTGCGGCAAGTTGGTCCGGCCATTTGTAGAAAACTGGAATCGCCGTGTTGGCGGCGGGCCATCGGTGCGAAGCAAGTTTCCCCAGTTTCGCCGACACGTCAAACAACGGCGCCGGCTCGCGCTTCATGTGACAGGAGTTGCATGTCTCTTTGTCGCGGACGTAATACGGGTGCGGCGATTCTTTGGAAAACGACGACATTTGATATTCATCGCCGACCGCAAACGCCCGTAGAAACTTGTAATCATTCAGTTCTTTAGGCACTTGTGATTTGTGGCAGGCAGCGCAAAATTCGGCCGACTTCAGCAGTGGCCGCATCACCGCCCGGCGATGAGAGGGAATGTCATCGAGTATCTGCTGGTCGGTGACTCCAGTTAAGAGACGCGTGCCGTCCTCTTTAACAAGCAGTGCCGGTTCACCCATTACATAACCACCAATGCCGCGGCCGTTGGCGGATTGTATTGAATGGCACGCTATGCAGGAAACGCCGTCCTCATCGAAAGGTCGTTTTACCTTTGTATCTTTCGTCAGCGCGCCGGAAAAAAGCGCCGCCGGGTTATGACATGATTCGCAGTGACGTGTGAATTCAATTCCCTTCTGCGAAATAATGTCTTTAACGTTTTTCTGATAAAAGGGTTCGCGAAACGCATTGCCGTGCGCCGACTGGCGCCATTGCGCGTGAGCGTCGGTGTGACAAGTGCCGCAGCGCTTTGAAGTAATGAACATCTCGCCCGGAATGAACGTGCCGGTCGTCGAAGTCGCATTGCCGGGCGCAAACGGATTAGGGCCAAATTTGAAATCGTAGGTCTCAGATATCGCCCTTGCATACAGGGCACTGGTGGGTTTGCCGCTCTCTGTGGTTTTGCTATCTCCCGTAACAGTGCGGTTAACGAAACAAAAGACGGCTACTGCAATGAGGCAGAAAAGGGTCACCTTCGCTACTGAGAGATAGTTTTGAGGAGAAAATAATTTCATCTTCAATCTCACTTCGCTCTTGCCTGATGAACTGTCCTCGTTGTCCGAGAAGCAATAGAAGAGTCGACTCACTCTAGCCCCGGATTTGACGCGAACGAACTCTACCTTCGCACCAGGATTAAACGAACTGCCGGCGAACACCCATTTATACAATCTCCCGCCAACTTTTCAAACCCGCCGCGGCGCCGCCAGTCAAGGGACACGCAGCGGTTTGCGATCCAGGCTTTCGGCGGGCAAGGTTATCGTTGGATCAGGCAGGGCGGGCCCATCCGACGATTGCATTTCTTTCGCGTCCTCAGTTCGCTGCTTTTTCTTGCGAGCGCCCTCGAGCTTTTGAAAAATCTCAAGTTCACGCTCAGCCTCTTCCTTACGCTTAAGCCGCGAGAGCGCCATAAACAACTGGTAGTGGATTCCGGGATCATTAGGATCCATAACGGCTGAGCTGCGCAAGACCTGTATGGCTTCGTCGTAACGTTTCAACCGCACAAGCACGCGGCCCAGGTCGTAGCGCGGGGGATAGAGTTTCGCGTTGAGCGCGATGGCGCGACGAAGCAGCCTTTCCGCTACATCAGTCTCTCCTCGTTCGTAGGCGAGGTAGCCAAGATTAGCAGTAGCGTCCGCGTTATTGGGGTCAAGCGCCAGAGCGCGCTGGAAGGCGGCGCGCGCCTCGTCATAGTTTCCCTCGCCCCGCGCAGCATAACCTACCAGGTAATGAAGCTGGGGCACTTCGGGGAAACGTTTCACAGCCTGCTCGTAGACTGCGCGTGCCTGTTCGTAGTGCTTGCGCCGGAAGTGGGCCGCGCCGTAGCGGATATAATAGACGAGCCGGGTTGGGTCTTGATCTACCGCTCGCTGGTAAAACGGGACCGACGTTTCGAAGCGCTCGTGCTTGAATAGTTCTTCCGCGATCATGAAGTTTGCTTCTGGAAACTGAGGCTTCAACTCAAGCGCCTTTAGCAAGAGGTCGATTGCCACCTCACTCTGCTTGCGAGCTGAAGCGACGAGCCCGCGGCGGTAGAACGTGTCGGGGTCGTTAGAGCGCAGAGATGAAGCCTTTTCCAGCACTTGCATCGCCTCGTCAAGCCGATCAACGTTGTACAGCGCGACGCCGAGGTTATACAAAACTTCAAAAGTATTCGGCCTTAACTCGTTGGTGCGCCAGAAGAGGCGGATGGCGTGCTCGTATTCATGCACACCAGCCAATTCCAGAGCCAGAGAAAACAACACGCGCGGATCGTCGGCGCCTGCGCGTTCGATCTCGACGGTTAGCCGCGCCGCGTCGGAGGTGCGTCCCGCATGCAGGTAGGCTTTGGCAAGCATCAACAAAAGCGACGAATCTGCCGCATTTGATGATGCAATGGTATCGTGCCCACCTGCTGACGCGCGTTCTAATAGGGGGATGACGCGCTTGTAATCTTCGCGCGATATGTAAATGACAGCAAGGTTATAAGCGGCCTCTACGTGGTTGGGTGCGATGCGGAGCAAGGACTCGAAGGTTTCGATCGCCTCGTCGAACCGGTTAGTGCGCGCCAGCAGCACACCGGTGTTAGCGAGAGCCGAAACGTTCAGCGGTTCCAGCCGAATGGCGGCGCGATACTCACGCTCTGCTGCTTCCATTTTCCCTTCCTTGTCAAACGCGACACCGAGCAGAACGTGAGCCTGCGCATCACGCGGCGAGTCGGCAACTATCCGCGCGAGCAGCAACTCTGCATCTGCGAGTTTACCTGCGCGCAGCAGTTCCGCTGCGTTCTGCAACATCGCGGCGCGTTCATCTTTCTCGGTCCTCGGGTCAGCACGCGGCGCGACAGTAGATACCGGCTGGGCGATCTGCCGCGTCGCCTTTTTTTGCGCGTTTGAGTCTGCTACCGCGGCATGCGCGATGAACAATCCCACAATTACGGCGGCATCCAGTCTGCGCGCAAGTCGCGGGGGGCGCTCTATTTTTTCCTTCTTGAAGCAAAACATCATTGAGAAAATTGTTTAAGCGGTAGCAGATGTTGATCTATTGTGCGGCGACGGCCTTGTTGAATTTGTCCTTATCTTCAGGCACGACGGTGATAATCTTGCGGACGATCTCCTTGCTCGCTAAGCCACCCTTGGTTAACTTCTCTGAGATAAAGCCGACACGGACGCGGTAACCCGCGTCCATCTTCACGTCGCGCCACCAAAAACGCTCCTTCTTGTCATTGCTTGTAAAGCCTACGCTGTAGCGGTCGTCCCGCTGCGTTCCGTTCCCCGCGTTGTTGTAGTTGCCGCTGCTGTCCAGCAATTTAAGATCATCTTGTAGGAGCGCCTTAGCGTATTGGATCTGCATCTCTTTAACCCTCGTGCCATCGGCGAAGAGAATTTCTAAATTCCCGTCCTTCAACTTGTAGAGGACCCGCACATCTTTGCCCTCGTTCTTCTTGGCATCTGGTTTCTCTTTCCCTGGTTGTGCATTGTTGGCATTCTCCCAGATTGCCTTCAGCGCAGTCGCCACGTCCATGCCTATGCGGACGCCGAAGATGTCGAGGTCATGCGGGGAGGTAGTCGGACGAGCCCGAGTCTGTTGGAAGCCGACGAGACTAACGATTAGCGGAACGATCGCGACCACGCTGCAGTTGCGAAAATGTCTTCCAGGCATTGCACAATCTCCCATCAAAATTGTTGGTCCGGTGGCTTACGCACGTCAGGCTCCGAGGCCTTTGCACTACGCCGGGACTCATGAATCTGCTTGACGATGGCACTCTCCGCTTCGGCTTCTTGCCTTTTTCCAAGATGCTCGTAGGCGATCGTCAGCTGGTAGTGCGGCTCCGGATTGTAGGGAGCGAGTTCGGCAGCGCGTTTCAAATATGATATCGATTCTGCCGGTCGGCTAGTTCGGATCAGAGCGCGTCCCAGCGACACTTGACCCTCATAAAGCCTGTCATCGATCGCGAGTGCCTTTTTGAGTTCTCGAATACCCTCTTCCTGCTCCGCGCCACCCTGCTTGACGAGAAGAACTCCAAGCCCGAGATGGCTTATCGCGATTGTAGGCGCCATAGTCACGAAATCACGATAGCTCGCGAGTGCGCCCTTTTTATCGCCCGCCTGCTCAAGCGCAGTGCACAGAAAAAAGCGCGCCTCAGCGTGAGTCGGCGCCAGCCCTACCGCCGCGCGGAAGGCGCGCGCGGCCCCAGTAGGATCGCCTGCGCCGTAAAGGGCACGACCTAGAGCAAGCTCAGCGTCAAAGTTTTCGGGCGCGAGCTCGACCGCGTGGGAAAGCGCGGCTATAGACCCGTTGTTGTCGCCCTTGACGGCGAGAATGACCCCGATCAGCACGTACGCATCGGCGACTGTGCCGAAACGTGGCGACCTTTCAGCATCAGCATTTCCTGGTTTTCCGGCTCTGAG
>JALYTI010000154.1 GCA_030854375.1 Acidobacteriota bacterium
GAAGCCGAATACATTGAGGAAGTGCTGACTCTTACCAATGGCAATAAAACTGAGGCTGCGCGGATTTTGGGAATCAGCCGAAAGAACATTTACGAAAAGCTGGCACGACAAAGGAATGATGAAGTAGGAAGGATGAAGGATGAAGAGGAAGGATGAGAAGCTGAAAGGTTCTGCCTACATCGCCAGGCTTTCATCCTTCATCCCTCCGCCTTCATCCTTGTTTTATGAGGCTGCGAGTGATTTGGACTGGAAAAACCAAAGACGCTCATTTGCGGGCGCTCGTAAACGATTATTTGAAACGGCTTTCGCATTTCGTCAGATGTGAAGTCTCGGAGTTTCGTGAAAGCTCCGGTTCCTTGAACAGGATGGGCATCGATAAGGATTCGAAGCGCATCTCAGACGGGCTGCATCAGGGCGGGATCAATGTGTTGCTGGATCCCGAAGGCGCTGAGTGGACCTCGCAGCAATTGGCGAAGGAACTTCAGCGGTGGCAGGACAGTGGGACGAAGGAAGTGACTTTTATCGTAGGTGGTCCAAATGGCGTTTCCGCTGAACTTTCAGCGCGCGCCAACAAGCGCTGGAGTCTTTCACGCTTGACGCTGACGCACGAAATGTCACGAGTTGTGTTGCTTGAACAGTTATATCGAGCCTACACGATTATTCACGGACTACCGTACCAAAAATGATGGTGTCATGAGTTTGGTGTTATGGCGGGATTAACAAGTAGGGTGGAGGATTTAAGCGACAATGGATAAAAGACGAGTAAGGGTTTTTCGCGATAGACTAATGGATCGCCGCGACAGTCTGGTTGGCCAGGTCCAACAAGCTGAGCTATATAGTCGCGAGCGCGATTCCGAGGCCACTCAGGATCCGGCGGACATGGCCGCGAATGCATATACGAAAGAATTGTTGGTCTCTATGTCGGATAACGACCGTCAGTTGCTGAACCTGATTGACGAAGCGCTGGTCCGTATGGATGACAGTGGATACGGCAAATGCATTCGTTGCGAACAGGCACTGCCGGAAAAGAGATTGGAGGCGGTGCCCTGGGCCCGCCACTGCGTCCGTTGTCAGGATCTTCATGAGCGCGGTCTACTCACCGAAGACGAGGAATAGAAAGCATAGAAGTCAGTACACGCTTGATGACATAATTACGGCCTTCCGCGGTTTGCTCCCGGAAGGCCGTTGATATTTTGGCTCAGGTGAAGGGATACTGCATCTCTGAACTTTTCATTCACACCGCGGCTCCAGCCCGGTGACTACTGGGGTTCTTACAATCTTCGAACCGTTTCAACGGTAATAACATACTTCGTTGACCAACGAGTCTGTTGCCCTAACCTGCTGTTGAATCTTGGGCCGGTCGCTACCGCTCGCGGTTCTGATGTTGTTGCCAACCGCGCGGTGAGTTGTGGCGCCGCTTCCGTCGCGGTTGTTACGAGAGTATTGGGTTCACTCGCGAGTTGGGTTGATGGTGTCGTAATAAAGGGTAGGCAGGACCACTCGCCATCAGAACCGCGAGCGGTAGCGACCGGCCGAAAATCCAACCAATAGGGCAACAGACTCGTTGGTCACTGTGAAGTATGTAATTACCGTTTAAAACGGTTCGGGGATTATGGGCAGCCTAATCCACCGGGCTAAAGCCACGGTGTGAATGAGAGTTGAAGAAAGATCGGTGAAGCATGCTCAAACTGAACCCATACCCGATGAAGAGGGAATCAGAGGGGTCAAAACGCAGTAAACGTAAATTGATCGCAACACGTTTCTTTTGAGTTCCATCCGTTTTCATCTGAACAACCCTGTGATGAATTTGTCTTGATAATACCGTTTCAATGCCCATCGCCAGTACCGCCAATCTGTTTTACGACTCAGTGCTAGCTCTTGTGTATCCGCAAGCTTGTGCACTTTGTGGCAGCAGTGTGGAATCGCGAGACTTGGGAGTAGCGTGCGCGAATTGCTGGGGCCAGACCCACCTCTTTACCGGACAAGAAACGTTGTGCTGGAAATGCGGGCTGCCTTCTCAAGCAACCGTAGCAAAGGACAAACAAGAGCAGGTTCGCTGCCGGCGGTGTGATGGGGATTCTTTTTCTGCCGCGCGCGCTTGCGGACTGTATGCCGGAGCATTGCGCGCATCGGTACTCTCGCTCAAACTGGAACCGAACATTTGTCGCAAAATACGGGACCTATTAGTCGAAACTCAGCAACAAGATCCTTTGAGCAAAGCGACCCGCATCATTCCTGTTCCGCTCCATCCGGAACGCGAGAAGGCAAGAGGCTTCAATCAAGCGGCAGTGATTGGTCAAGCACTATCGCACGCGACCTCTATTCCTTTGGATGAGGTCAGCTTGATCCGCACGCAACATACAAATCGTCACCGCGCCGGTATGGATGCCAGACAACGACGGGAGACGGTGGATGACGCCTTTCGAGTGTCTTATCCAGAGTTGATTGCCGGCGAACGAGTGTTGCTCGTTGATGACGTTTTCACTACCGGTGCAACTGTCTCTTCATGCGCTCGGACACTCTTACTTGCAGGCGCGACAGAAGTGTTCGTTCTTACTATAGCCAGGCCGCTTCGTTATTGATCCTAAAAACGCCCAGTGTAAGGATTAACCCAGGGCCACGCGTAAATCTAAGGCGCAGCCTTTGAACTATCAGCTTTCGGAAAGGCAGAGCCTTTCCGCACATCAGACGGCGGACCCGCGATCGATTGTTCGCTACGTAGATTGTTTGCCTTCACCGCGGGCAAGCCGAAGCTGGTCACTCCCAACTCCATGTGCATTGGCAAAGAGTGGAGTGGTGTTCGTATTATGCTTCTATGAAAACTCTATACCCGGAGATTGAGCCATTCGATACAGGAAGGCTAAGGGTCTCTCCTGTTCACGAGCTTTACTATGAGCAAAGTGGCAATCCGAATGGTAAACCTGCAGTGTTCCTGCACGGCGGACCAGGAGGTGGATTAGTTCCTGAGTATCGCCGTTACTTCGATCCGAACGTTTACCGGCTCGTCCTATTTGATCAGCGCGGCGCCGGCAAGAGCACGCCTCATGCAAGCCTGGAAGACAATACCACCTGGCATTTGGTTGAAGATATTGAACGCCTGCGCGAACATTTCGGCATCCAGCGATGGTTGGTGTTTGGCGGCTCGTGGGGCAGCACGCTATCTCTCGCTTACGCGCAGACGCATCCCGACCGAGTTACTGCGTTGGTGCTCCGCGGTATCTTTCTTTGCACGCCCAAGGAGATTGCCTGGTTTTATCAGCAAGGCGCGAACGCAATATTTCCGGATACCTGGGAACAATATATCGGAGAAATTCCTGAAGCTGAACGCACCGATCTGTTGCATGCGTATCACCGGCGTTTAATGAGCGATAATGAGGCGGTGCGTTTGAAGGCAGCAAAGGCATGGTCAATCTGGGAAGGCAGCACCTCGAAGCTGTTTCCCGATCAAAATTTGATCGAGCATTTTGGTGAACCTCAAACAGCGCTAGCTCTTGCACGTATCGAGTGTCATTACTTCGTTAACAATGTATTTTTTGATAGCGAGAATTATTTAATCGAACACATCGAGAAGATCCGAGACATTCCGGCTGTCATCGTTCAGGGGCGTTACGATATTGTTTGTCCAATAATGAGTGCCTGGGACCTTCATCGCGCATGGCCCGAGGCCCAATTGCAGATCATCCCCGACGCGGGTCATTCAATCAGCGAACCCGGTATTGTCGACGCGCTGGTCAAGGCAACGGACAGATTCGGCTCCCGCTTATGAGAGTCGGGCCACGCGGGTTTGCACAAAAAGGTTTATAGTGATGTCTCCTTAGTCTCCCCGGCGGCTTCGCCGTTTTCCTTGCGGTAAGCCTTCGGCTTACCGCAAGAGGTGTATTGGTTCGAGGCTCAGCCTCAACCCCCTGGCTATGCACGTCGAAACCAACGCGCGGAGGCATAGCCTCGTGGAAAAAGCTCTTTCCGGTAAGCCGTAGGCTTACCGCAAGGAAAGCGGCAAAGCCGCGAACCTTAGCGACGAGGTTTTGTGCAAAGCCGCGCCACGCAGCCGCCGTCCCGATCCAGCCAACTTGACAACCTGTAACGGTAGCCCCTTTTAACGGGTTCTGGAATGAGACTGCAGCCAAGGTTTTTGACACTGTCTCAACCGCTCGCGTAATATCGGTTTTGTATGACTGGCCGAGTCTTAGTACTGAATGCTTCGTTTGAGCCAATCAATGTGTGCAACGAGAGGCGCGCAATAGTGATGATCTTTAAAGGGGTCGCACGCGTTGAGGAGCACAATGGCCACATTCTTCATTCGGCCAAGTTGGCAATTCATGCGCCCTCTGTCATCCGGTTGACGGAATACATCCACATTCCCTTCGAGAGACGTTCGCTTTCCCGCAAGAATATCTTGCTGCGTGATCATTCCACTTGCCAGTACTGCGGGCGACAACATCCGCCATCTGAGCTGACCCTGGACCACGTGCTGCCGCGCTCCCGTGGTGGCGAATCATCATGGGACAATTTAGTGGCATGTTGTAAGAAGTGTAATCATCGCAAAGGCAATCGAACTCCTGAGGAATCCAGCATGCACTTGTTGCGACGGCCGCGCGGCTTTTCGCTGCATGTGAATCGCCAGATCATGCGCTACCTGGGTCGCGCCGATGAGACGTGGAGGAAATACCTCTTCTACGAATCCAATAACGGCGAGTGACGGCTGAAGCCCTCGGTTCACTGTCGTTTGTCCAGTCCAACAGAAAAGAGGAAGTTATGAATGAGACCGTCTTAGCTATCGGAGGGCTGGGAACTCCTGAGCTTCTCGTAATTGCGATAGTTATTTTTCTGCTCTTCGGAGCTACGAGGCTGCCACAATTAGCCAAATCTCTGGGCCAAAGCAAGCGGGCCTTTAAGGAAGGCCTTGACGAGGGTGAAAAGGAAAATCAAAAGGACGGCAAAGAGAAGTAACTCAGTCTTACCAGTACAGAGACCAGCTTCACTGGATCAGCGCCTTCTTGCCCATCACTAAGGTCGCCTTAACCGAAAGTGCAAACTCAGCCTCATGCCTTTCCTCGTTTATCAGTCGCCCTATCTCCTTTACGACTTGCTCATAGGAGTCTTTCGGCAATGACTGTAGCCAGATTTGCATAAGGAAATCAGCTATCAGCGGAGAACTAAGGAACGCCTCGCCTGAGTCGTAATCAAATTCCTCAATACGGGTCCAGCTCGTCACCTCATCAAGGCCCGCCAGCTCCGCCAGCCCTTCCATGGCTGACACCGAGCGCAGGATAGAGATCAGGCTTTCAACCTCGGCCTCGTGGTCCATCAAGCCACAATTGTGCAGCGCCTCCCAGTAGATGGAAAAGAACTCTCCAAAGCTGGAGAAGGTGGGAAGACTGAGGGCTACCGTTCCCCCAGGGGCCGCCACCCGTACCATTTCGGCAAGCATGGTCGGAATGCGCTTGGTATGAATGAGGGAGCCGTCGCCGACAACGATGTCAAACTTGTTATTTGGGAGCACCAGTCGGTCAACGCTTCCCTGACGAAACTCGGTCCCATCCTTCAGCAGCGAAGCCTTCGCTCGAGCCAGGGCAAGGCTCTCTTCGTTTTCATCAATGCAGAGAAACTTCAGCTCACCTGCGGCGCGTTCTTCGAGCGCGATCGCATGGCTCCCCGTGGCTGACCCCACATAAAGCGCCTGTCCATCTTTTGGCAAAACCACATGCTCATCAATCAACGCGGCAAACTTTTCGCCCCAATCCGTAGCGACAAATAGCTCGTGTAGAAATGCCAATTCCTTGTTCGTTTTGGGCGTGATCATTTTTGTAGTAGGACAGACTTTCCAGTCTGTCCTCGTCTTATGGTGCCAATCAATCTGAACGGCTTAACCGATAGAAATTTTCCATATCTCATTTAAGATTTTTCATTTTCCATTTCAGACAAGACAACAGCTCGTAAATGAGCAATGATAAATGACAAATGAAAAATCTTAACGAAGTTCCTTACTACTTATCATCCTCGAAGTACCTTCGCCCTCGCAGTGGCTCGGGCAGGCAAGTCATCTCATCCTTTGCCGACGGATCATTGTGCACATAGC
>JALYTI010000679.1 GCA_030854375.1 Acidobacteriota bacterium
CTAATCCGCGAAGATAAGGTCCACCAGATCTATTCGATGATGCAGACTGGTCAGGACAAGTATGGAATGCAAACTTTTAATCAGTCGCTCGCGACGCTTGTTCATAAACGACAAATCTCGATGGACATCGCGCTGCAGCGATCTTCCAATGTTGATGAATTAAAGGAATTAATAGAGCGCGGATCGGGACTCAACACCGGTAATGGTACTAAACACGCGAGCCCATACGCCCAGGCGCGGCCAGTCGGGTCTCGCCCCCCCATGAACAAATAGAAACTTGACCCCCTGGAGCTTTTAGCCATGCCAACTTACGTATTCAAAGGCCGCAACCGACTGAATGAGATCGTTGTCGGTGAACGTGTTGCTGATAATCGCGATGCTTTGCGACAAGTACTTCGTCGCGAGCAGGTGACCCTCACGTCCATCAAGGAAAAAGGACGCGAAATAGGTATTCCGAAGATTGGCAGCAGAAAGAAAGTTAAGGCCAAAGACCTTTCGGTGTTCACGCGCCAGTTTTCAGTGATGATTGACGCGGGACTACCATTGGTCCAGTGTTTGGAAATTTTGGCGCAGCAACAAGAAAACAAGTACTTCCAGCAGATCCTGCTCCAGGTACGTCAGGACGTCGAGGAAGGTTCGACTTTAGCGGCGGCCATGGCGCGCCACCCGCGTGTCTTCGATCAGCTCTACACCAACATGGTGGAAGCTGGAGAAACGGGCGGTATCCTCGACCTGATTTTGCAAAGGCTGTCGACCTTCATCGAAAAACTCGTAAAGCTGAAACGCGACGTGGTGTCCGCAATGATTTACCCGGCGGCTGTAATAGTAATGGCCATCGGT
The DNA here is from genome assembly GCA_030854375.1 of Acidobacteriota bacterium. Classification (GTDB taxonomy): domain Bacteria; phylum Acidobacteriota; class Blastocatellia; order Pyrinomonadales; family Pyrinomonadaceae; genus PSRF01. Next base: position 841 of record JALYTI010000679.1, read on the forward strand.
GCGGTAGCAGTAATCATGGTCGTCGTGATTCCTCAGTTTGAGCAGATATTTCTCGGTTTGCTTGGGCCGGGAGAACAGCTCCCCCTGCCGACCCGTATTGTGGTGGGCATAAGTGGATTTCTCGCGAGTTGGGGAGGATTGGCCATTCTTGGTGCGATAATCGGCACGGTCATTGCCCTTCGTTTCTACTACAGGACCACCAAAGGCCGACGAAACATTGATAGGTTGACACTGAAAATTCCCATTCTCGGCGATATCATGCGCAAGATTGCAGTGGCGAGGTTCTCTCGCACTCTTTCAACCCTGCTTTCTTCCGGTGTACCGATTTTGCAGTCTCTTGACATTACCGCTAGGACTTCCGGCAATGTGATTATTGAGGAAGCAATTATCAGCGTCCGTACCGGAGTAGAACGCGGCGAAAACTTTGTCGATCCTCTCAAAGCAACAGAGGTCTTTCCTCATATGGTGGCACAGATGGTGGGCATTGGTGAGCAGACCGGCGCACTGGACGCGATGCTCGGCAAGATCGCTGATTTCTATGAGCAGGAAGTTGATGCTGCGATCGCGAACTTGCTAACGCTTATGGAGCCGCTTTTGATCGGCTTTCTAGGCGTAACCATCGGCTCAATAGTCATCGCGATGTATCTGCCGCTGTTTACGTTGATTGGAAAACTTTCCACGCAACACTAAACCTCCGGCTGTGTGAATACAGCGTTCAAAAAGGGAGGCCCTTTCCGGCCTCCCTTTTTGGCTCTGAAGAAGCACAAAGGACGAGGTTGCCGGCGGCGGGTAGGGTGATCGGGACTGAATTGGAATGAATTTTAGATCCGCTATCACAAGCAATTAGCCGCGCATTCGGATGAACCATTGAAGTTCTCTTTGTCTATATTGGCGGGTACACCGATGATTTGCGGTAATCAAGACATTCCAATTTAGCCAAAGGCATCTAATGTGGTTCGCGTCCTGGAATTTTCTTCGTAAGGACAATGGCGGCATCCGCTCTTACAGCAGTGACCACGCCTTCTGAGAAAAGCGCCAGTGAAGACCATCAATCCGTCCTCAAAATAGTAGTCCACCCCTTCTTGCAATGGAGCCTCTTGCTGAGCTGCTAGGTCCGCATCTTCCTCAGAGTTCGTTTCTTTCACTTGTATTCCTAATTGTGACTATCGTGTTTCCAGTATGTCCATCTTTAGAACAGGTTAACGTCTGCCGCAGAGTAAGATCTGTGTGGTAGGCTTGGATTAATATGGGTCTCTACGACGCAGTAGAACGAAGATACTCGCTTGGTCACAAA
>JALYTI010000680.1 GCA_030854375.1 Acidobacteriota bacterium
CCAAAGACCCAAGTAAAGTTTTATGCTAAAAAAATTCTACTTAGTATTTGGCTGTGCGGTTGCTCTGCTATATGGCGTGTCTGCCTTCCAGGGATGGGAGTTTCAGACATCAAGGAGGGAAGTATTGCCCGCGGATGTGCGCAACTCGCCGGGTGGCTACAGATCATTCCATTTCTGGCACACCGGCTTTCATGGAGGAAAATAGATGGCCGACTTATACGCCCTGGCGCTGATAGTGCCGATGGATCAACTGGCTAACCTGGTGGTGACGACCCTCGTGTTCGCGCTGGTCGGAATTGTGCTATTCGCGCTGGCTTTTTTTATCATCGTGAAGATCGCGCCGTTCTCGACTCGAAAAGAAATCGAGCAGGATCAGAACGTCGCTTTGGCAATACTGATCGGTTCGGTGATCATAGGCATCGCCATGATTGTCGCGTCTGCGGTCCACGGATGACTGTCCGGAACTATCCGCAGATTACGCAGATTACACAGATTCAAAAACATCGGGTCAAACAGTGGCGTTGAGCCGAATGGACAATTTCTTTTGTGTTGAATCGGTGTAATCTGCGTAATCTGTGGATGACTATTTCTTCTCGTAATCTGCGGATGAATTTTTCTTCTGATGAACCGCAACCCTATCCTTTTCCTGCATGTGCTGATCATCGCGACCTGCGGGCTTGTTTATGAACTGATCGCCGGCACCTTGGCGAGCTACGTACTCGGTGATTCGGTCACACAGTTTTCGCTAATAATCGGCATCTATCTTTTCGCTCTTGGCGTAGGTGCATGGCTTTCGCGTTACATCAATACAAACCTGGCCCGGTATTTCATTGAAGTCGAACTCGGCGTTGCGATCCTCGGCGGCGTCTCAGCCCCGCTCCTGTTCCTCAGTTTTGCAAACCTCAGCTATTTTCACCTGGTGCTTTACTTCGTGGTGTTCGCTATCGGTGTGTTGGTAGGTCTGGAATTGCCGCTGCTGATGCGAATCATCAAAGAGAGTCTGGACTTCAAAGAATTGGTTTCGCGCGTACTGGCCGTTGACTACGTGGGTGCATTGGTGGCCGCGATTCTGTTTCCTATTTTTCTGGTTCCGCGTTTGGGACTCGTCCGCACGTCTTTAGTATTTGGAATTCTCAATGCAGTTGTTGGTCTCTGGGGCACCTGGGTACTCCGCCCGCTGATCAAAGGCAATCTCCCTGGACTACGAGGACGAGCAGCAATCGTAATTGCGCTGCTGTGCGTAGGAGTCATTAAGGCTGATCGCCTCACCTCGATGGCCGAAGACGGCCTCTTTGCCGACGAGATCGTTTACGCTCGCTCGTCGCCCTACCAGCGTCTGGTTATTACCCGAGGGCGGGCGGGCTTTCAGCTCTTTTTGAACGGCAACCTCCAATTCAGCTCGACTGATGAGTATCGTTACCACGAAGCGCTGGTCCATCCTGCGCTGATGCTGGCCGGCTCGCCCCGTAATGTGCTGGTGCTTGGCGGCGGTGATGGTCTGGCCCTACGAGAAATCCTGAAGCATCCGGCAGTCGAGTCCATAACGCTCGTGGATCTAGACCCCGATATGACAAAACTGTCGCAGCGGTTTCCGCCGCTCGCTGAGTTGAACCACCACTCGTTTGACGACCCCCGGGTACACGTGGTGAACGAAGACGCGATGATCTGGCTCGAACAAAAGAATCAACTGTTCGACGCCGCGATAGTTGATTTTCCCGATCCAAACAATTTCGCCCTGGGAAAGTTGTATACCACTCGGTTTTATCGGCTGTTAAAGGCACACCTGGCGCCTGATGCGGCGGTGGCGGTCCAATCCACTTCGCCACTGTTTGCACGTAACTCCTATTGGTGCATCTTGAAGACGATCGAAGCGTCCGGATTCAAAGTAAAGCCTTACTACACTGCGGTGCCGTCTTTCGGCGTGTGGGGTTTTGTGCTGGCACGAATGACGCCCTTCGATCCGCCGTCGCACGCCCCGGCAGGTTTGCGCTTTCTGGACGATCAGGCGATGCAGGCGATGTTCATGTTGTCCGCCGACGTTGGTCCTGTGCCGGTCGAGGTAAACCGGCTGGATAACCAGGTACTCGTTCGCTATTACGAAGCGGAGTGGAAAAGATACGAATGACTGCAGTAA
>JALYTI010000681.1 GCA_030854375.1 Acidobacteriota bacterium
CTACAAGCACCAGGACAAAGAAAAGCCGCAAAGGTTCGAGGAAGCCTTTGCGACCGTGGCGCAGATTTTGCGGCCCTTTCTGGTTTGGATTCTTATTTAGTTAGCTTTGCGATGTGCCCGTGCGCACGCTTTCAGCCAGACGTTTGGCATCGGGTAGAGCTTCAAGCGCGCGCAAGACTTGTGGGTCGCTATCGAGTAAAACTCGCGCGCCGGCGTCGTTGGAATACGCCGCGGTGATGATCTCCTCGCGTAGTCGCAGCTTCACAAAGTCAACTTCGTTATCAAGCTGCGCTGGAGTTAATTGCGACAGAGTGTCCGTGCGAACAAAGTTGCGAAAGGCTTCCACTACTCGATCATTAATCGGAAAGTCTCCGGGCTTTGCATTTCGCCCGTACTGAACTTTTTCCACTTTATAAGATTCCAAACCGGGAACGAGCCCCGCAGCCAGTTGGCGCGTAAATTGAAAGGCTGCCTCAGCAATGCGGTTCCGGAGTGGCGAGAAATTGAGCGGCTTCACGTCGATATCAGGAGTAATGCCTCCGCCACCGTAGAAAACACGGCCCGCGGCGGTCTTCACTGCTGGACCACTTTGCGGATGAGGTGTAGGCGACGCTTGAGCTAACGGCGAATCAGGGTTTCGTGTCGCGGGAGACCCGGACGCCTGTGGTTTGGTCTCATCCACATCGTGTCTGGTGTAATAGTCGTAAAGCGAACCACTTGAATAGTCGCGCTGCAACGATCGACCGTAGGGCGTGTAATAACGGGCGGTAGTCAGCGTGAGTCCGGTGTTAAAGGGCAACTGAAATACATGCTGGACCAGTCCTTTGCCGAAACTGGTCTCACCAACAATTAATCCCCGGCCGTGATCCTGAATCGCCCCCGCAACAATTTCTGACGCGGATGCGGTACCTCGATTGATCAATACTACCAGCGGCACATCTTCCGGATCTGAGCCGTTCGACTTATACACAACCGGGTCGCTGTACTCAGTGCGGCCTTTGACTGACACAACCACTTGCCCACGCGGCAGGAATTCGCTTGCCACCTCAATAGCCTGATTGAGAAGCCCGCCCGGATTACCACGCATGTCCAATATGACCTGCCGCATGCCCTGACTTTTCAGTTTATCAAAAGCCTCTCGCAGCTCTTCGTCGCTTGTACTTTGAAAACCACCAGTCAGCCCAACATATCCTGTCCCGGGACGCAACATGTAAGCGTTGCGTATCGAAGGAAACGGCACGGAATCGCGCAGAAGTGTGAAAGAAAGTGGCGCTTCCGCGCCGGCACGCTCAACTTTAATTGTGACTGGCTCGCCCCGACCGCCACGGACTTTCTTTGAAACCTGTTCACTTGACCAATCGCGGGCGTCTTTGCCATCGACTTCAAGGATGCGATCTCCGTAACGAAGGCCTAACCGGCCCGCGGGAGTGCCCTCCACGGCCGATTGAACATAAACCCCATCGCGATGCTGCACGATGGTTACGCCAATGCCGTAGAAACGCGAATCCTGATCCTCTTTCAACTTCTTGAACTCGTTGTACGGAAAATACATCGAGTGCGGATCGAGTGTAGACAGCATTCCCTGGATGGCTGCCTGTGTCGCTTTCTCGTAATCTATCTCCCCTGCGTACTGATCTGAGATGGCGGAAATTGCTTCGTTGTAATCCTTCTCGATATCGTCAGCCTCGGCGTATGGGGTGGAACGAGTGGTTGGCACACTATAGCGAAACCGCCGTGAGCGGCCGATAGTGCCTCCCACAACGGCTGCGATCAAGATGAGCGCCCCGGCAATGCTAATGAATCGTCTGGTCATAATTACTTACCAAAACTACCTGTCCTTCTTAACGAGGGAGGACTATGAAGAATATAACACACGCGCCCTTTTCTTCCGTAAGGAGGTCACGTTGCGTGCGGGTTTGACACTCGGTTCACGATTACTAAACAAAATCAGAACCGCGAGCGGTTCTGATTTTGTTAGTAATCGCAGCCGGCTTGCAGGGGTTGCTCTTAATCTGTTGCCTAACTGCCGCTGTGGTATATTCGCGCGCTAAAGACAGGATGAACCTCGGATGTCGCTCTCCTTATCGATTGTCGTACCCGCTTACAACGAGGGCTCGCGCCTCGGAAAGT
>JALYTI010000682.1 GCA_030854375.1 Acidobacteriota bacterium
TGGCGCGGAGAGATAATCGAATCCGGACTTCGGGCCGGCGCTCGTTGACACTCCGTCGGTCGTAGTTATAATGACCTTTTGCGCAATAGGCGCTGAAATAAGCCATTAGCATCGAGTGGGGCCAATGCGGATTGAGCTTGCACGTCTGGAAGGCGCAAAGGAGTTTGCTCATGCCTACGCCCCAGACGAACTTGTTATTGAAGATGACCGGTTGCAATTGCTGCATTTCCCTACGGTCTCCGGAGAAATTCGACGGTCCGAGGGCCGGGTAAAGGTAAACGGGCGTGTGGTCGCCGAATTACAAGTTGAGTGTGACCGCTGTCTGAAATCCGTTGCGCTACCCGTCGACTCGAGATTCGAGCTCGACTACGTAACACCTGAAGATTACCAGGCGCAGGATGCTGTTGAGCTTACGGAAGAAGACCTGGACCTCGAGGTGTTTGACGGCGAAGTTGTAGACATTGATAGACTGGTAACCGAAGAGTTGCTGTTAGCGCTACCGGCTCAGGTGCTCTGTAAAGACAACTGCAAAGGCATTTGCCCGGTTTGTGGCATAGACCGAAACCGGCTCGACTGCAGTTGTGACACCGCGGAAGTGGATCCCCGCTGGGCGGGACTGAAGAAACTAGTAAATCGTGAATCGTAAATCGTTGACTTTGAATCGTTGATAGCGAACGTAGTTCTTACTATTTACCATTTACGATTTACCATTTACGAGTGGAGTAATTATGCCAAATCCGAAGCGACGACATTCAAAAGCCCGCCGCGGTAAACGCCGCGCGCACGACGCTCTGCGAGCACCGCAGACAACCCTCTGCCCGAATTGCCAGGAGCCTAGACTGCAACATCGCGTGTGCCCGAAGTGTGGATACTATAGGGGCCGCCAGGTGGTGCAGGTAGAACCGACCTAACCTGATTCAATTTATCATCTGTGCGAAATCAGTCGAAGACTGAGACCCGTCTGACGGGGAAAGTCGTTCTCGACGCGATGGGCAGCGACCACGCGCCGAACGCTGAAATTGACGGCGCTCTGGCTGCTGCGCGTGACCTTGGACTCACGGTAATCCTTGTTGGCCAGCCTGAAAAGGTTGAGCCGGAACTGAAGCGTTGCGGTTGGCGCGGAGATGGTGATCGGGGCATAGAGCTGGTAGAAGCAGCCGAGGTTATTGGCATGGACGATCCGGTGGCTACTTCTGTAAGGCGCAAGAAGAAGAGTTCTTTGAGAATTGGTACGCGATTAGTAACCGAAGGACACGCCGATGGATTTGTTTCCGCGGGAAATACCGGGGCCGCGATGGCCACGGCGAAGATGGTTATCGGCATGCTGCCAGGCGTTGATCGTCCAGCCTTGGCTGCTTTGATTCCCACGAAGTCAGGGAAGCCGACACTTCTGCTGGACGTGGGAGCGAACTCTGAGTGCAAAGCTCAGCATCTGGTGCAGTTTGCTATCATGGGCGACGCTTATTCCCGTGCGGTTCTGGGTACGATTGGCCCTGCGGTTGGACTGATGAGCATCGGTGAAGAAGAAGCCAAAGGCAACGATTTAACAAAAGAGGCCTTTCCACTTTTGCGCGCGATGAAGAGCCTGAACTTCGTAGGCAACGTAGAAGGGCGCGACCTGTTTTCTGGCGCAGTCGATGTGATCGTTACGGACGGTTTCACCGGAAATGTCATGCTGAAACTTTCAGAAGGGCTGACCGATGCGATGTTATCGATGATCAAACGAGAGTTAACCGCCTCGGCCGTGACTAAAGCGGGAGCCATGCTTGCAAAGCCCGCGTTCAGAAACATTAAGAAGCGCCTCGACTATTCCGAACATGGCGGAGCGCCGCTTCTTGGTGTACGCCGGATAGTAGTAATTGGCCACGGCAGCTCTAATGCCCGGGCCATCAGAAACGCGATTCGCAGCGTCAAGGAGTTTTCGGAAAATCGGGCAGGCGAGCGCATCGAAAAGGGAATAGCAGAAACGAATGCGTTGTCTGTGTAACGCAGAAAGATGAACGCTCCAGAGCGATGAGCACATTGAAAAGGGAATAGCAGGGGAGAGGCCCTGCTTGTGTAACGCAGACAGATGACATTCTCGCGCAACGCTCAGTCAGGAAGGGGGCATGCCCCCGCATCAAGC
>JALYTI010000155.1 GCA_030854375.1 Acidobacteriota bacterium
TTCATCAACCGCTGCGCGAACCGGCTTCCCTTCATACAGCACTGCATAGACCTCATTAGTTATGGGCATCTCAATCTTGTTGGCGTCCGAGAGTTGTTTCACCGCGAGAGTCGTTTTCACACCTTCAGCAATCTCATTCATGTCAGCTGTAATCTCTTCCAGGCTCCGGCCCTTTCCCAGTTCCTGCCCGACAAACCGGTTACGTGAAAGATTGCCCGTGCAGGTTAGTACCAGATCACCTAACCCAGCCAGGCCCATCAACGTTTCGACTTTTGCACCTTCGCTTAGCGCAAGTCGCGTCATCTCGGCAAGGCCTCGAGTGATTAGTGCAGCAATGCTGTTTGAACCAAATCCCAGTCCGGCTACCATTCCCGAGGCAATCGCCATTACATTCTTAACCGAGCCGCCGAGCTCAGTACCAATCACGTCATCGTTTGTGTAAATCCGCAAATTCTCAAAACTCAAAGCCGACTGAACTATGCGGCCGGCCTCGCGATCTTTACTAGCCGCCACCACCGCCGTGGGATATTTATCAACCACTTCTTTGGCAAATGAAGGCCCCGACAAACACACGAATCTGGGCCGAGACGCTACCGGAAGACTTTCGTCAACAATTTGGGAAATCCGTTTGCCCGTGTCAACTTCAATTCCCTTCGTCGCACTAACAATCAACATCTCCGGTCGCAACCGTGGGGCGATAGCTGAAACCAGTTCGCGCGTTGCGTGAGAAGGAGCCGCAAGCAGAACGAGTTCCGCTCTCTGGACTACCTCCGTAATATCTTTCGTGGCCCGGACACTATCAGGAATTTCGGCATCCGTCAGGTAGACCGCATTGATGTGATTACGATTGATTGAATCGATCACTGCGGCGTTGCGAGACCAGATATGAACGTCATGGCCGGCCCGGGCTCCATGAATCGCCAGCGCAGTTCCCCAACTCCCGGCACCGATGACAGCAATCCGCATAAGTATAGTTCAGAGTACAACCCCGGGGTCCCCGCGCGGGCAGCCCGCGTGGGGTGGTAGCGTTCAGGTTGCGCTGACGCAATAGAACGCAAGCTGAAGCTTGTACTCTAAACTGCTTGCGAGAACTTCGCGCTCTTTGCGTTCAACCCTCCGAGGATCAAATCTATTTGAATCGGCTCTCCGTTCCCTGAATTAGCCTTCTGATGTTTTCGCGATGCGCAAATATGATCAACGCCGCGCCAGCACTCGCTGCCGTCACCAGCGTAGGCAGGTCGTCAACGGGTTGAATGAAATTATTCTGCAATAATATGAACAACGGTATTGTCGCAGCCGCGACGATCGAGCCTAACGATACATAGCGAGTTACCACAACGATCAATACAAAGATCACCCCAGCCAGCGCAACTGCAATCGGCGCGAGCACAATAAAAACCCCTACGCCGGTCGCAACACCTTTACCTCCATGAAACCTAAGCCATACGGGGAAAATGTGGCCAACGATAACCGCGATCGCTGCCGCCGCCACCCACCAGGCCGTGTGGAGGGGACGCGCCGTCTGACCGGCATCTATGTATCCGCGGATATAAACTGTCCCTCCCAAAACCAACTTAGCAATCACCACGGCCGCCGCGCCTTTCATTGCGTCAAGTACCAATGTGATCACGCCTGCCCCTTTGCCCGCGCGTCGCGAAACATTCGTGGCGCCAGTCCCACCAGAACCTGTCTGCCTGATATCACCGCCCTGTTTCGCTCGGACGATTAGATATCCAAACGGTATCGACCCCAGGAGGTAAGCAACAACGATGACGGCCGCAGGTCCCAAGCTAGCACTACTCCATCGACGCAATTAATTCAGCCATGAAAGGAAACTGGCACTATAACAACCGGCCTGGGGAGCGACAAGCTATTGCCCAAAGAGCCGTTCTGGGCTCTATGATTCGATGAGATGTAAAACCCTGAGTTACAAGAGAATCTGTAAGTCGTGAGTCCTACATTTTTTCCAGAACTAGGTTTTCGATTCGCTTTCTTTTCCGATGAGGAACCACGAATGCACGTACACGTCTATTACCAAAAGCATGAGGCCAAGTTCTGGCTTGAACCGATCAGAGTTGGCGCACAATAATGGTCTTACGTCAGCGCAGATAAAGAGAGCTCGCAGACTGATCGAGGAACATAAAGATGAAATCAAAGCTGAGTGGCAAAGGCACTTCGGAAGTTGAAGTCACCCAGATTTCGATAGTTGGAATCTGGTTATTGATTGACGACAAGGAGTTCTTCCTGCCTTTCGAAAAGTTCCCCGGGTTTAGGAATGCGACAGTCGGCTCGATTCACAATGTTCAGCTTGTGGATAACCGCGACCTCCATTGGCCCGATCTCAAAATCGACTTATCAGTGGCGTCGATTGGGGACCCGCAGCAAGTTCCGCAGTTCGCAAAAACGAAATAATGAATTCGGACCAAACACGAAGGGCGTCAGTCAATCAAATCAACCTTCTTCTCAGCAAATCCAGCGCGGCTTGCGACGAGCGCCAGCGAACGAGTTGACGGTCACCAGGAATTTGGAGCTTGCGGTGTTTGATCTTTATGTCATCGGCGAGGGCGATATAAACGAGACCGACCGGTTTCTCCTCGCTACCACCACCCGGACCTGCGATTCCTGTTACTGACAAACCAAAATCGGTGCGCGCACGTTGGCGAATTCCTTCGGCCATAGCTTCGGCCACCGGCGCGCTCACTGCGCCGTGTTCGAGAAGCAGCGCTGGCTCAACGCCAAGCGTTCGCGTCTTCGCTTCATTCGAATAGGTGACGGCACCTTCAATAAAGTATTTCGAGGAGCCTGGAACCTCGGTCAGTCTTTGGGCAACCAATCCTCCAGTACAACTTTCAGCAACCGCCAACGTATAACCTCCCAGCGTCAACTTCAGACCAACAATTTCCTCCATTGTCTCACCGGCGAATGAAAAGACGGCGTTACCCAAACGTTCCTCAATTTGTTCAGACAAGCGATCAAGCAGCGCGTTGGCATCCGCTTCAGTTCTGCCGCGCGCCGTAAGATGGATTTCAATTTCGCTCTGGTTGAAAAGAATCGTGGTCTGCGGATTTTCATATTTCGTATAGACGGGCGCAATCTTTTCGTCAACCGCCGACTCACCCAATCCCGCCACGCGCAGAAGCCGCCTGACCACTTTTATCGAACCCGCCCTGCTCGCTAGTTTAGGTAAAACATGATTTTCAAACATGGGACGCATCTCGCGGGGAGGACCAGGCAACAGAATGATAGCCACCCCTTCATGTTCGATAAACATTCCCGGCGCGCTGCCGTTGGGATTGGGAAGCACTTCGGCCTTTTCGATGACCATCGCCTGACGTGAGTTTCGCTCCGGCATTACATGGCCAAAGCTCAGGAAGCGCTGGCGCAATTCGGCGAGGATTGTTTCGTCGAGTGAAAGCCGGCGACCAAGCGCCCGTGCAGCGACTTTGCGGGTAATGTCGTCTTCAGTTGGCCCCAGCCCGCCGGTCGTGATGACGACCTTCGATCGTCTTGCGGCATCCTTGACTGCCTCCTCTAGACGCGCGTCGTCGTCACCAACAATCGTCTTAAGTTTTACTTCGATACCGATGCTGTTCAGCTTCTCGGTGAGCCAGAGGCTGTTGGTATCGGTGCGGTCTGGCGCCAGGAGCTCCGAACCTATCGCAATAATTTCTGCTGTCAATGTTTCGAACAAAAGGTGGTCACTCGGGATTGGAGAATCAGGATGTCTTCTGCTCTTCCTGATAGATCTCTCTTAGCACTTCGGAGATTGGTGGCGGCGCTGAAATGGAATCGAGGGAACGCGAACCAGAGATTGCCTTTCGTGTATGCGGTGATGCCAATTGTTCAGAAAGCTCGCTTTCGTACGTTTCTACTATTCTCTTTAGTTGCTGCTGGCTTTCCGCCAGCAAGCGCGCAGCTTGATCGCGCTGCATGCGTTCGAGGCTCGCAATCGCCGCGCTAATTTTTGCCGAGCGCCTGGGCGCGCGTTCAATTCGCCTGAGTCTTTTCACGTAGCGTCTCAATTGTCGCGAGGGTGAAGCATGAGAACTTTCTTTCAATACCTCTTCTTCGGCCGCGAACGCCAGCTGTTCGACCGTGGCGTTGTGATCACCAATCGAGTTGTACAAAGCGCCAAGAGCGAACCGGCTCAACGGCGGCGGATCCGGCATCATCCTTACTACCTTCTCGCCGGTTTTTATCACGTTGGCCAATTCAAATCTGTACCGGCGACTGTCGCCGGCACGAAGGACGTCTTCAGCGGCGACGTAGAAACCAAAAATCACTTCAGTTCTTCGCCTGGCCCGGATTTTGAACGCGACAAAAACCAACAAGCCGACGCCCGCAATGGCAACGATAATTAACGGCGGCATTCCCACGATCTTTATGACCCCGAGAACCACGATAGCTCCAACGAGCGCCACGGAGGCAAGAATCACCTTCGCTAACTTTTTGTGGTTTGCAGTCATCATGTTGTAACGCAAACTGTTAGTTTGCGTGTACCAAGGTTGGAGGAATCCCGCGTTGTAGCACTCCAGCTCCACCTGTAAAGAGAGCTGAACGCCTGGTTTATTAAGTGCTCACTCGTTGACGAATTGCTGTACCGACTTGCTCAGTTGAAAGGTTTCCACCGAGATCGCCCGTAGTCTCGTCACGCAAGATAGCTTCGCTAACCGCTTTCTCGATCGCCTCGCTTGCTTTTTTTTGGCCCAGATATTCTAGCATCATCGCCGAGGTCAGAATAGCGCCTACTGGATTCGCCTTCCCCTGCCCCGCAAGTGCGGGCGCGCTGCCGTGTACGGGCTCGAAAAGAGAGACGCGACCGGGATTAATGTTGCCCGAAGCAGCGAGGCCCAGCCCACCCTGGATGGCAGCTCCCAGGTCGGTGAGAATGTCGCCGAACAGATTGTTACTAACAATCACGTCGTACTGCCCGGGGTTGAGCACCATGAACATCGCCATCGCATCGACGTATTGATGATTCGCTTCGATCTCAGAATAGTCGGCGGCAACTTCCTTGAAAACTCGCTGCCATAAATCGCCGCCATATCGTTGGACGTTTGACTTGTCTGCCATCGTCACCCGCTTTCGCCCGTGCGCACGCGCATACTCAAACGCGGCAACGATGATCCTCTCGACACCCCGGCGCGTGTTGAGCTCTTCCTGCGTGGCAATCTCTTCAGCAGTCCCCTTCTTCAGAAAACCACCTGCGCCGCAGTACGCGCCTTCGGTGTTTTCACGGAAGACAACGAAATCGATGTCTGCAACTTGCGCGTTTCGCAAAGGTGTCAGGCGTGAATTAAGCAGACGGACCGGACGCAGGTTGATGTAAAGATCCAGACCGCGCCGCATACCCAACAGAATGTCTTCTGCGTGCTTATTCGAAGGTATGCGCGGATCGCCAAAGGCGCCGGCGAGGATGGCGTCGAATTCATTTGAAAGCATTCCCAGCGCGCCTTCAGGCAGCGAGACCCCTTCGCGCAGAAATTTGTCTGCGCCCCAATCAAACTGGACCAGATCAAGCTCCACGCCATGGGTTTCCTTCACGCGCTCGAGCACGCGAACCGCCTGCGCTATGACCTCTGGTCCGATTCCATCTCCCGGAATCACGGCTATGCGTTTGTTGTCAGCGGGCATAGTGAGATTGGACGGGACTATCTGACTTTATTCTGAAGATACTGTTCGACGCGAGGTAAGCTTGCCAGCACAACATCTCCCACAATCTTCATGCTCTGAGGAGAAACTTTATCGACTGTGTCGTCAGCTCGGTGCCAGTAGGGATACCCACTTAGCTGAATCAAGTCTACTGAATCAATACCCGCTCTAAGAAAAGGCTCATGGTCGTCGCCACCAACCCCTTCGGGACGATCTACAAAATATTTTCCATACCCTAGATCGCGCGCGCTGCGCCAAATAATGTCCTGTAGCCACTTGGTGCTCATCGTGTCGCGGCCTAGTTCGAGATTCTTGTATCCCATCATGTCCATCAGTATCAGCGCGCGAACTCGCCCGAGCTCATTGTTCTTGCGAAGCTGAGCCACATAATGC
>JALYTI010000683.1 GCA_030854375.1 Acidobacteriota bacterium
GGTCGCCGCATGCACGAGGACCCGCAAATACCCAACTACGGCAAGCCTGGTCAGGGTCCAAAGATAAGGGCCGGATACGTCTTTGCGGTGGAGCCGATGATCAATATCGGCACGCATTATACGCAGGTTTTAGCGGACGGCTGGACGGTAGTCACGTTAGACGGCCAGCCCAGCGCGCACGTTGAGCACACGATTGCGATTACGGAGGATGGCCCTGAGGTGCTGACTAGAATCGCTTCCTCAGGGGTTCCGGAAGCGGTCGTGGGGGGTACGTTTGCAACTTCGAGTTAAACTGTAAACCCAATACTCAGCGCGGCTTGGCAAAGGGAAGACGCCGTGTTATTATTTGCAGTTTGTCGGCACAGTCAAAATTCTTCTGAGAGGATATGGCGAAGGAAGAAGCTATAGAAGTTATGGCTAAAGTTCTCGAGACTTTGCCTAACGCTATGTTTCGGGTTGAATTAGAAGACAATCAGCATCAGGTACTGGCGCACATTTCGGGAAAGATGCGGAAGCATTTTATTCGAATCCTCCCGGGTGATCGAGTGTTGGTAGAGTTGTCGCCTTATGATTTAAACCGCGGAAGAATTACTTACCGATATAAGTAGAGCGATGGGTGGAGAAGATAGGGGTTGTTCCAATGAAAGTACGTGCTTCGGTAAAAAAGATGTGCGACAAATGCAAAGTCATTCACCGCAAGGGAGTGGTGCGGGTGATTTGCGTCAATCCCAAACATAAGCAGCGCCAGGGGTAACCCATTGGCGATTTGGCTTTGCGACTGATCATGGAAGAGGGTCGCAGCCCAATTTAAACTGGAGAGTAACGACTAAAAATGGCACGTGTAGCTGGCGTCGATCTTCCGCCGCATAAAAGAGCTGAAATCGGACTAACATATATCTACGGTATTGGCCGTTCGCGCGCCACTTCAATTCTAGGTCAAGCCGCGGTGAACGTCGATACTCGTATCAGAGACCTAAATGAGGACGAGCTAGGTCGGATCAGGGCGATACTCGAAGCGCAGGGCGAAATCGAAGGCGACCTGCGAAAGCGAATCCAGATGGACATCAAGCGATTGATGGATATCGGATGCTACCGGGGCTTGAGACACCGTCGCTCGCTGCCGGTGCGCGGCCAGCGCACGCATACAAACGCACGCACTCGTAAAGGTCCAAGGCGCGCAACTATTGCTAAGAAGAAGGCACCTGGCAAGAAATAATAAGCCGTCGTGGTTGGGGTCAGTGGTTCGTTGTGAACTGCGATTACAACTACTGGCACTGACTACTGACCACTGAAAAAGTATGGCAAAAGCAGCTACCGGCAAGAAGAAAGTTTTTCGTAAGAAAGAGAAGAAACACGTTCCCGTGGGCATCGCGCATGTTGCCGCCTCTTTCAATAACACGATGATTTCGATTACCGACCTGGAAGGTAATCTCATAGCCCAGTCCTCAGCCGGCGCACGTGGATTCCGCGGTTCGCGCAAGGGAACTCCTTTTGCCGCGCAACAAGCGGCTTATGAGGCTGCGAAGAAGGCACATGAGGCGGGGATGCAGCAGTGTGAGGTCCGAGTGAAGGGACCAGGCGGTGGCCGGGAATCAGCGATCCGGGCGATTGCCAACGCGGGAATCAGAGTAGTGACGATTCGTGATACGACACCTATTCCACACAATGGATGTCGTCCACCCAAACGGCGAAGAGTTTAGTCGCACATTGCGCAATTGCGTATGTTGAGTGCGTCTAGAGTTTTTGTTGAGTGCGTTTTGTTTGGGTAGTGTTTTTGGAAGTGAATGAACGTATTGGCAGTGAATTAACCTAAAGGATGAAGGGCTGGCGTTGTTTCGATCTCGAATTTGAAATTTCAGATCTCAAATCTCAGATCTCAGATCTCAGATCTCAAATCTCAGATCTCAGATCTCAGATCTCGATCTTGGATTTCAAATCCAGATCTCGAATTCCAGATCTCGAATTCCAGATCTCGAATTCCAGATCTCGAATTCCAGATCTCGGATTTCAATCTTGGATTTCAGATCTCAGATTTCAAATCTGAAATCAGATTTGAGATGAAACGTGAAGTCTCAAGACTTTACCAACGCAGCCTGTAAACTTTTCCGTCGCATAGACTG
>JALYTI010000684.1 GCA_030854375.1 Acidobacteriota bacterium
CTCTCCATCAGCTGCGGCGCGCTTCTGGCTGTTTTCTGCTCCGGTCGATCTGGGAGTGTTTCTTGGCAGCGCACTCCTTGCACTCGTCGCTTTATGGATCGGCGCGCGCGCCGGTGTATTAAACGACCGCTCGCCGGAATGGACCTGGGTGCCGGCAGTACTGCTGATCGATGTGGCTCACGTTTGGGGCACAGGGTTCCGCGTTTACTTCAATACAAATGAACTGAAGCGACGTCCGTGGCTTTACGCGTTGGTGCCTGCGCTTGGTTTCGTTATTGGTGTGGCGCTTTACTCCGAAGGCGAGCTTGTTTTTTGGCGAGTGCTGGCATACCTCGCAGTGTTTCATTTCATTCGCCAGCAGTATGGCTGGGTAATGCTTTACCGCGCTCGTGTAGGCGAGCGTGATCAATTCGGGCGCTGGCTCGATACCGTCACAATTTATTTGGCTACTCTTTACCCGCTCATCTATTGGCATGCACATCTGCCGCGCCAGTTTTCGTGGTTTCTCGCAAATGATTTCGCCGCAACACCTGCTCTCTCGTTAGTCGAGCGCCTGGTGAGACCACTTTATTGGACAGTATTGTCAGTGTATGTGGCTCGTGCCGCCTATCTCTGGTTGAGGTTGGATAGAGTGAATCCCGGCAAAGACATCGTAGTTATTACCACTGCGATCTGCTGGTACACAGGTATCGTGGTTTTCAATTCTGATTACGCCTTCACCGTGACGAATGTGATCATTCATGGCGTTCCCTATCTCGCGCTCGTTTACTGGTATGCACGCGCGCAACGCCCGCGGGCAAGTAGTCCCTATCGCTTTCTTACGCGCGGGCCTATCTCATTTCTCGCCACATTGTGGATGATCGCGTATGTAGAAGAATTATTGTGGGACCGCGGCGTCTGGCACGAGCGCGCCTGGCTGTTTGGGGGTGGGTGGGACATTGGAACGTTGAAGGTATTCTTAGTACCCCTTCTCGCACTGCCCCAGTTGACGCATTACGTGTTAGATGGATTCATCTGGCGTCGCAAAAGCAATCCAGACTTTTCACTCATAAGATAAGTTCAGCCGGACCGCAATCTGTTGAAACTAAGCAAAACAAGAAGTGCGATCCGGCTGTAGCAACCTTCAACCACTCGGAGAGCTGAGTTGAAGATAACTTTTTGGTATCGCGCGTCACGGATACAGCGGTGTCTTGTCGAACAGGTTATGCGGCTTGAGCATAAAGCCGGTCCACATTATGTGTGCCTCGCCTTGCCAGAGTCCGTTGACGATTTGTCCATCCTCATCCCGCACCAGGTGATGCACTCCACCGTAGTACCAAACGACGATGTCTGTGTTAGAAACACTCTGAGCCGGAGAGATGTAAGTCGGCAGCGAAGCGGCTGCCATCTCCGTGCCGTTATACCTGGTGACCCAAAAGTCGTTTTTCGTAAAACTCTCCTGATGGCGCGGCGTCCCGGTACGCAAGGGCATCAGGTGATAAGCGGAGGAGCTGCCTCTGGCATTCTTGAGGCTTGCGTCCTGAATGTGCAGCGAAGTGAAAGCCTGCGGGTCCCATTGTTGGCCTGACTCCGTTGCGATCAATGGCATGGTATCAGTGGCCGCCAAGCCAGCCTCCGTATGTGTTCCGCGATAGACCGAGTCGCCGGGAAAGCCGTCGAGGTCTATGTCCAAACGCCAGATTGGGCCATGCATGTGCGCGGTGAACGGTATGCTGGGAAGATTCTGCGCGGTGGCTCCCACGCGACCCAGAACTACGCCATCATCGCGAAAGCTCCACTCAATTACGTAATTGTAGTTTGCCGCGTCGAGCGCTCCCCAAAGCACTACCTCTTCGCCGCGACGGACATTGGTGTCGTCTTTCCAGGCTATTCCTCGATCTCGTAATTCTTTACAAACTTGATTCCCCGGGCCGAGGACAGTGCCGCCTTTCGCTGCAGGACAATCCTTAGCATTCAGGGGAATCATCGGAAAACCGTATCCAACATCCAAATAACGCGGGCTGCCGCCATGGTACGGAACAAAGATCTCCGACACACGCGCATCCCAGAAGACCCTAATGAAAGGTGCTCCAGGCGACTTTTGAAAGAAAGCAGCAGTGATTACGAGGCCGTTTCCAGC
>JALYTI010000156.1 GCA_030854375.1 Acidobacteriota bacterium
CAGCTCATGATTAAACAATTCGTCGAAAATGATGATTTCATCAAGCCGATTAATAAACTCAGGATTGAAGGTCTGGCGAACGGATGACATCACCATTTCTTCCATCTTTTCTCGCGTGGCGTCAGTAGTTCCCTGGAACCCCATGGTGCCCTTCTTCTGAATATAACGCGCGCCGATGTTTGAAGTCATGATGATGATGGCGTTCTTGAAATCTACCGCATTTCCCAACGCGTCAGTCAGAATACCGTCCTCAAAAACCTGAAGGAGTACGTTGAAAATATCAGGGTGAGCTTTTTCGATTTCATCAAACAGCAATACGGAATATGGCGCTCGCTTGATCCGTTCAGTTAATTGCCCGCCCTCTTCGTGGCCAACATAACCGGGAGGAGAGCCTATTAACTTGGAAACGGAATGTTTCTCCATAAACTCCGACATGTCGAAGCGAATCATCGAGCGTTCGCTGCCAAACAATACATGCGCCAGTGAACGCGCAACTTCCGTCTTACCGACTCCGGTAGGTCCCAAAAACAGGAACGAGCCAACGGGTCGCAGCGGATTCTTCAAGCCTGCGCGCGACCTGCGAATCGCGCGAGCGAGCGCGGAAATTGCCGGGCGTTGAGAAACGACGCGCTCATGAAGCTCAATCTCAATCCGCAATAACTTCTGAGTCTCTTCCTCTTTGAGCGAAGTTACGGGAATTCCCGTCCAGCGGGCAATTACTTCTTCGACATCATCGCGCGTAACTTTCGCGGAAACCAGGGAGTCTTCGCCTCGCTCTCGATTAGCTGGATTCTCATCAGCGTTCTGCGACCAATCGTTTATATGGTTCCAATCGGAAATATTCCCCTGCTCGCGGCGAACCCGAAGCTTCACGCGGGCCCCAGCTTCGTCGATTACATCAATTGCTTTATCTGGAAGAAATCGGTCGGGAATATAACGATGAGACTGGTAAACGGCTGCCTCCAGCGCTTCGTCGGTGTAACGCACCTGGTGAAAGCTTTCGTAGCGTTCGCGCACGCCATTAAGGATCTCGACTGCTTCTTCTTCTGAAGGCGGCGGGACCTTGACAGCCTGGAAGCGCCGCTCGAGAGACCGATCCTTCTCGATCGATTTGCGAAATTCCGCGGGAGTCGTCGCGCCAATACATTGGAGTTCCCCACGCGAAAGCGCCGGCTTCAAAATGTTTGCAGCATCGAGTGAGCCCTCGGCCGATCCGGCGCCCACGAGTGTGTGCAGCTCGTCGATAAAGACTATGTACTGCGGATTCTCTACCAGCTCACGCATTATCTGTTTCAGGCGCTCTTCAAACTGTCCGCGGTATTTGGTGCCGGCCACGATTAACGAAAGATCAAGTGAAAGAATCCGTTTGTTCTCGAGGAACGAAGGCACGTCACCGCGAATGATGCGTTGTGCCAGTCCCTCAA
Source organism: Acidobacteriota bacterium (assembly GCA_030854375.1). Taxonomy (GTDB): domain Bacteria; phylum Acidobacteriota; class Blastocatellia; order Pyrinomonadales; family Pyrinomonadaceae; genus PSRF01. The sequence goes on from JALYTI010000156.1 coordinate 1,425, forward strand.
CGATCGCAGTTTTTCCTACACCGGGTTCGCCAATCAAGACCGGGTTGTTTTTGGTCCGGCGGCAAAGTATCTGAACCACTCTCTCGATTTCCGCTTCGCGGCCGATTAAGGGATCGAGCTTATCGTTTGAAGCGTCGTCGGTCAGATCGCGAGAAAATTCCACCAGGTGCGGCGTGTCCTTCTTTTGCGAGCCTCGGGCATCTGCTCCCGATTGCCGTGCAATCTCATCGCGTACGGCATTCAGCCGCAGCCCGCGTTCGTAAAGAATTTCTGCCGCCATCGAACGGTCTTCTCTCAGAAGGCCAAGCAATAGATGTTCGGTGCCAATGTGACGGTGTTGGAGGCGATCGCTTTCCTCATGCGCGTAGGCGAGCACACGCTTTGTCTCAGGGGCTAGCGGAAGTTCCACAGACGTAGAAATCTTTTCGCGCAAAAGGGTGCGACCCTCAATTTCCTTGCGGATTGACTCGATGGAAACTTGCGCGCGCGGAAAGAAACGCCCGGTGAGGGTTTTATCTTCTCGCATCAGTCCCAGCAGCAAGTGTTCCGGTTCAATTGCCGGAGCACCAAACTGCGATGCTTCATATCGAGCGAAGAAAATAACCCGTCGCGCTTTTTCAGTGTAGCGTTCGAACATTCGTTTTAATCGCCGAAAAGGCTCTTATGATTACCATGCCGGGCGAAAGGACATCGGCCGCCCGGCAACTGAGCGCATTATAACCTATCACTGAGAGCGCCAAAAGGCTTGTATGGTTTCCTTGTAATAAAAAGGCCCAACCAGACCGTTATTTCAAGCACAGTGGGTTGCATCCGAATTTGAGTACAGCCGTCAACCCCCGGTGAATGTGAGCCGGCCGTCTCTCAAGACCAGGACCTGATCGCACAGCGCCGCCAGTGCGCGATTGTGTGTGGCGATAATGACGACAGCCCGATTAGCTCGAGCGTAAGACATAAGAGAACGCGCGATTTCATCGCTAATCGCCACATCCAGGTTGCCGGTGGGCTCGTCGGCAAGTACCAAACCGGGCTGGGTGATGAGTGCACGACAAACAGCAACTCGCTGTTGCTCGCCGCCGGAAAGATGTCCCACCAGATGTGAAATCCGACTTTCGAGACCAACTTCTTCAAGCATTCGTCGGGCGCGGCGCATCGCCTCATCATGCCGTGTCCTTTTAATTAATAGCGGCAGGCTGACATTTTCGACAGTCGTGAGATCCGGCAGCAGATGATGAAATTGAAAGATAAAACCTACTCGATGATTTCGAAAGCGCGCGAGTTCCGAAGCGCCGGCGCGATCAACCGCAATCTCCCCTATGCGAACACTGCCGTGATCAGGTGCTTCAAGTCCTCCCAGGAGATGCAGCAAAGTAGACTTACCTGCGCCCGAGGATCCCATAATTGCCAACGTCTGGCCGGCGCTCGCGGAAAACGAAGCGCCTCGAAGGACTTCGATTCGATCTCCGGACGGAGATAAGAAACTCTTGCGAAGATCAGTAACCTTTAGTCCAACGTCCCATGTCGAATGCCCAATGTCCGCTTCGTCGCCTTGAATGGCAGCGTTGAGACTCTCGCGAGGTTCGGCAGCGTCAGGACCGTCAGTCTGTGACATTGGACGTTGGGCGTTGGACATTGAACAATGGACTTACCGTTCTGACGTTGGAGATGTCGGTTACCCCGCGTCGCGCAGCATCACGGCCGGTCGAATAGTCGCCGCCGCGTGTGCCGGGTAAAGCGTAGCAATAATGCTGAGAGCAAAGGCGACGAGTGCAGCAAAGGCTATGTCGCGAAGGTTCAGATTCAGAGGCACATTGCTAATCGAATAGACGTCGCCCGGCAAACTGATGAGCTGGTAATGATTTGTAACCACGGTCGCGATAGCGCCAAGCGAAACACCGGCAAAAGCGCCCACCAGGCCAACTATCGCACCCTCAATCACGAAAATACTCATTATGCTTTTGTTCGTTGCGCCCATTGCGTTAAGGATGGCAATGTCGCGGCGTCGTTCGGTAACAACCAAAATAAGAGTAGTTGTGATGTTGAGGGAGGCGATAAGGATTATGAGGGCAATGATGATAACGCCAATCCGGCGCTCGAACGCCAGGGCGGTGAACAGCGGCCGATTCGCTTCCTGCCAGTCCACGGTTGTGTAGGATCCTCCGAGCAGCTCCCGCACCCTGGCTGCGGTTTGCTTCACATCATAGATGTTTGTTACCTGGACGCTGATGACGGAAGCGGCGTGAGCGCCACCTGCGAAAGCTGCCGCGGTTTCCAGTGGAAGATAGATCCAGGTTGAGTCATATTCGAAGAGTCCCGAACGAAAGATTCCGGCCACGCGAACCTGACGTCGACTTCGACTCGAATTAGACGGCGACAAATCGGCCTGCGCAGAGACTACCTCCGCCGCATCGTTAACCTTGAGACCTGTTCGCTCCGCCAACTCCGCTCCCAGCACTACCGGTGGAAAGTCTTGACCTTCTCCACTCGCAAAAAGTGGATCAAGCGAACCCGCTGTTACAGACGGAGCGAGCACAGCACTTGTTTTCTCAGAAGCGACATCAATTCCGCGCAGCACGGCGTACGCCGATCCCTGCGGACCGATTATCACCGCGCCGTCATAAGTCGTTCCGTTTGCACTCACAACGCCCGGCACGCGCGCAATGCGAGCGGCCACTTCTTTGTAATCCGGCATCGGCTGTCCATCGATACGCATAGCGGTCAGGTGAGCGGTACCGCGGAGTATTTTGTCGCGCATCTCATCGCTAAAGCCGTTGGCTAATGCCAACGCCACAATCAACGCCGCAACTCCCACGGCTATTCCAATGACGGCGATGAGTGAAGTCACGCGGGCCATACGCCGCTTTTGACGGGAACGTAAATGACGTATAGCTAGAAAGACTTCGTAGGGCATTTTCGTTAGCTGTTTACTCTCTTATCGACAGGTGCTGAATTTTCCGTTATCCAAAGCTCTCTTCACCCGTTGATAGATTCTTTCCATTTCAGCGTCTGTGTACCTTGTGTACTCGATGGAATAATCGTTCCCAGTACCGGTGAATTTCGTTCCGAATATAGATGTAAATATAAGAATAGCCAGGTCGCCGATTCGTACCTGAACTTGCTTTATTCTGCCCTCATCAGCTACGTCAAACGACACAGGCCTCTTGTCTAGAATAAGCCGGGCAAAACGTTGAATTATCCGGCAGTTGGTAAAGCCTTTAAGGTTGTATAGAACAGACTCCACATCTGCAGCGGTGGCTGCTTCCTCGATCTCAGCCAACACTTTTTCCTCCGCCTCTCTGAATCCGTCCTCGGCGAGGGCGTAGGTAATGAGCTTTAATAGAGCTTGTCTGTCGCTTTCGCTCAACCGAAGTGGAAAAGAAGGTTGACTCATCTGTTCGAGAAACTCTCGTGCCTGGGGATCCTTCGGGGCCAGGCAACCTAGCAAATAAATCTCTTCCCTTTGGAAATCGTTATCCCGAGATTTGATGCGAGTGGTTAGAGCTTGAGTAAGTGACCGGACCTTGATTTTCCTGAAGAAGTGGCAAGGGTATTTGCCGGCATAAACGGCAGGAAAGCCGTTCGGGTCAGATGGGTATTTTTCGATCTGCTGCACGATCACTTGCAACGCTTCCGGTGAATAGTAGACTCCCAGGTGACCAGTAACTGCTCTTCGAACATTAGGGTCAGGGTCAAGCGCATATTTTTTCAGCGTGGGGAAAGCTTCGCGGCATAAAAAAATGCCATCAGCAACAGGTTCCCCGCGCCTATATTTTTCAATAACAGCCTCAAGTAATTCTTTATTTACCTGCACCCCATTTGGTTCCTTGCAGGGGGAAATACGGTCGCCTATGTGTTGAGGAAGATAGCCTTTGACACCACTATTTCCCTTGGGTGAGTAAAGGCGGGCTGAAATTGAGATGACGCAAACGAGACAAGCGACGATCAATCCTGTCAGGAGAAACTTGGGGGGCTTTGAGAGGGCCTTATTACTCTTTTCATCTTTAGACATCGGTTACTCTACCCAATCTATCCGGAAATCGTTTTTCTTTTCCTGGGGCTAAGTGACCAACCTGGTAGGGCTGCCCACAAAAAACTGCCAATCACCAACAGTCCGCTACAAAAGAATTCCCTGCCCTATCGATCGCCCCAAGCTTTCCGCAAACAGCATTCCCTCAGGTATTAAGAGCAATGCCAGAGGAAATAGACTCAGGTCTCCCGGGCCCTGTCTTTCGGAATAAAACAAAGCCCAGAAACAAGCGGCCCGAATCACACTCAATGAAATCCCGCCTACAAAGAACACGCGAGCGAAACGTAAAAACGAAGTGCCTCGGTTAGCAAACCCGAGAGCCGGCGCTGCAAAGATGAAGACGATCAACCCGGCGACGATCGGAAATAGGAAAAAAGACCACATTCGCCGCTACCTCTTTCTATTGTCTGGTCGAATGCGCGGCTCCCGGTCCGGCTTTCTGACTGGCGAAAGAGCAGGCGCCTCGCAGCTCGTGAGTATGTTAATTGCATCACCGTTAGCCCTGTACCAGCGGACACTTCTTTGTGTCTTCAGGACGATTCTCCGGCAACAGTCTTTCCAGATGTGGTAGATCGGTTGCGCCCTTCTCACCGCGC
>JALYTI010000004.1 GCA_030854375.1 Acidobacteriota bacterium
GCGGGGGCGCGCTGCGCTTTGCCCCCTTCCCAACCTGCGAATTTTCTTGGCTTGAATTGTCGAATCAAGGTTGAAGGCATTGCTACTTGAGCGGGGGCGCGCTCCGCTTTGCCCCCTTCCCAACCTGTAAATTCTCTTAGCTTGTGTCGCTATATCAATGTTGAGTGGCTTTGGATCTTGAGTGGGCGCGCGGCTCACCTCATGGTTGATTTGAGGCGTACTTCGATCGTGGCTGTAAGGTAACGCTTTTAACTAAGATTCTATCGGCGGGATGCTCTGTGTCTTCCTGGACCGGAGCGCCCATGATGATTTCAGCATTTCGGATTCCACTTATCACTCTTCCAAAAACTGTGTAGTCTTCATCAAAGCGCGGTTCGCGCTGTAGAGTGATGAAGAATTGGCAATTCGCAGTATCCCGGGCCGCGGCTTCAGTCACCTCCGGAACTCCCTCAAATCCCGGGGACGCTCCTTTCCTGGCTGCTCCGACTGTGCCGCGGTCAAAAGGTACATCGCTGAACTCTCCCGGCACATTTGGATACGGCGAATCGCCCGTACCATCGTTCTCAGGATCATCATCCTTCGATAATGGATCCCCACCCTGAATCAAACCTGATTCAGCGTTGACGCGATGGAAAGTGGTGCCGTCATAAAACTTCTCCTGGATGAGCTTTTTGAAACGTTCCACCATCTTGGGCGCAATGTTTGGGTAAAGCTCGATGACAATATCGCCAAAGTCTGCTGTTTGGATCACCGCGACTTGTTCATCAGGCTGTGGCTTGACTCCCTTCTTAACGTCTGACCGGACGGGCGTTTCTTCTCCGCTGTCGAAATCTTTTACAGCTGTCTTTTGGGCGCAAGCCGGTAGAAACCCGGCAACGAAGGCAAGGAGAATGAACAAGGTTAAGGAGTATCGACGACAAGTTAGAAGCATGCTTTGCATAAAGGGCTGAAGTCGGATCCCGTCGCACAATGCAGAACCGTTGGCGGTAGCCAATGGATGCTAGCACTCAAGTTAGCACCATTGTTCCTTCGAAACTTTCCGGGGAAAGGCATTCTTCCGATTTTAGACTGGTTCGGTTAATCACCATCTTGCATTAGGTCCGAAGGACCGGCAGTTATTGGCCCCGTCCGTAAGGGCGGGGCTCTATTCTTGATATTTCACAGGCCCGAAGGGCCGGCACAAATCGTGGCGCACCTTCGGCGCTTAAATACTAACCGTCGCATTTACCCCGCCCTTACGGACGGGGCTATTAACTGCCAGTCCTTCGGACCTGAGAATTGAAATTGAACCAGAACCGGTTTTATTGAGTGGTAGCATCCATTGGCTACCGCCAAACGGTTCTGCATCGTCCGCCGATGTCGCGTGAATTTGGCGTCGCCTGCTCTCACTCTTACGAGTTTCACACGCCAGACTAAAATAGCTTTCGGCTATCAACCAAAATTGTAACCGGTCCATCATTGACTAGTTCGACCTGCATCATACTGCGAAAGTTACCCGTTGAAATATTTCTCAGGCGCTCTTTTAATTCGGTCACAAACTTTTCGTAAAGCGGCTCCGCAATTTCAGGTGCGGCGGCATCAATCCATGAAGGCCGCAGTCCGCGGCGAACATCTCCGTAAAGAGTGAATTGTGAAATGACGAGAATTCCTCCATCAACATCCTTTACCGATCGATTCATCTTGCCCTGCTCGTCATCGAAAATGCGCAGGGCCACCAACTTCTCAGCCAGGTATGCCGCATCCGCAGGCAAGTCGTCTCGCGCTATGCCCAACAAAACGACGAGACCCTTTCCGATCTCGCCGGTTACCTTGCCATCAATTGTAACGCTCGCGCGCGTGACGCGCTGAACCACGGCTCGCATCTACTTCCTGGGAGGCTTACTCGGTCTGATTTCGACACGACTGGCCAAACTGCGTGCGTCGTGATGAAGAAGATCGATGACAACTCGAGCGATATCGGCAGGCGTTAGCTGCCACGACTTGTTGGCGTCTGGTGAGTCACCGGCAAACTCCGTATTCACTGAACCGGGCATAATGTAACTAACTTTAATGTTGTCATGCCGCACTTCCTGCATCATCGCCTCGCTAAAACCGTTGAGGCCAAACTTGGAGGCATTATACGCAGCCATTTGCGGATGCGCGTTGGTGCCCGCAAGTGAGGAGATGTTGATGATGTAACCACCCCCGCGCTTCTTCATCAGCGGAATGGCTTCGTGGCAGCAATAGAAGACACCGATCACATTAGTTTCCAGCACGGCCCGGAAGTCTTCGGGCGTCATCTCTTCTACCGTCTGGAATTTCCCTATGCCTGCGTTATTAATGAGAATGTCGAGGCCGCCAAGCTCGGTTATGGTGAGGTCAAAAAGAGCTTTTATTTGTTCGTAATTTCGAACGTCTGCCACCACGCCTCTTACGGTGCCTTTGCCCGATGCTTCGAGGTCGCATGCGGTTTGATCAATTTCACTTCGGCTGCGCGCGCTGATGCAAACATTCACGCCCTCGCGGACCAGAGCCTCGGCAATGCCGCGACCAATTCCCTTACTGCCGCCCGTTACGATTGCGACTTTGCCCTTGAGGTCCATATCGTCGGAATTAGCGGCAAAGCCGCCATAGTGAGAGGAGCCTGTCGGAAAGGCGAAGCCTTTCCGCACTGCACTGCGGCAAAGCCGCGCGGAAGGCTTTGAATCCCGTCAGCCGAACTTTTCAATTCGCCGCTATTTTTCGCTTTCCGATTTTCACTTGCGATAGCCGGCCCCGGCCGTTCCCTTTGGCCGGTTGGCGGCTATGCCGTTCTGCAGTGCGGAAAGGCTTTGCCTTTCCGTTAGCACCATGATCGTTTCGCGGCTATGCCGCCGGTTTTCAGCACAATCGCCTCTTAACTCAACTTCGCTTTCAACCGCTCATTCACCACCTTCGGATTGGCTTTACCCTTTGAGGCTTTCATCACCTGGCCTACGAAGAACCCAAACAGAGTCTCCTTGCCTGCGCGATAGTTTTCCACTTGTTGCTGATTAGCAGTTATCACCCGATCAATCAGCGCATCGATTTCAGCGGAGTCACTAACCTGAACCAAACCCTGCGCTTCGATAATCGCTGACGCGCTCTTGCCGGACTTGAACATCTCAACCAGCACATCTTTCCCTTGCTTACCGCTGATCTTTTCCTCGTCGATTAGACGCACGAGCTCGCCCAGATTTGCTGCGGAAACTGGTGCGGAGCTAGCTGGAACCCCGGCACCTTCGAGTTCGCGGAGGAATTCGGACCGTATCCAATTGGAGGTTGTACGGGCATTTCCGGAAGCTTCTGCAGCCTCCTCGTAGTAGTCGGCAAGCGAACGTTCTGAAGTTAATTGCGATGCATCGCTAAACGAAAGACCATATTGATCCATAAAGCGGCGGCGACGGGCTTCCGGCAACTCAGGCATCGTCGCGCGCACCCGCTCGACAAATTCATCAGAAACCATTAGGGGGGGCAAATCGGGTTCCGGGAAGTAGCGATAATCGTGCGCCTCCTCTTTGGAGCGCATCACCCGCGTCTCTCCCGCGCGTTCATCCCAAAGCCTGGTTTCCTGTTGCAGCCGTCCGCCGGATTCGAGCACGCCAATTTGCCGGTTGACCTCAAACTCAATCGCTCGGTGCATAAAGCGCACTGAATTCAGGTTTTTCATTTCGACTTTGGTGCCGAACTTCTCATCACCAATTCGTCGCACAGAGACATTCGCCTCACAACGCAGATTTCCCTTCTCCATGTCTGCTTCAGAGGCGCCCACCCACTGCAGAGCGCGGCGCACATGATTGACGTAATCGTATGCTTCCCACGACGAGCGAAAATCCGGCTCCGTAACAATCTCGGCCAGGGGTGTGCCTGCACGGTTGAGATCGATATAGGAATGGCGATCAATGTCGGGCAATCCCTCATGGACATTTTTGCCCGCATCTTCTTCGAGATGCAATCGCGTGATCTTTATTGTTTTAGGATGCCACTCGACCGGATGGCCGGCTTCGTCTCGCTCGGCGGTCATGATTTCCAGTTCCCCGTCTGCGGAGAACGGCTGATCATATTGCGAGATTTGGTATCCCTTGGGGAGGTCGGGATAGAAGTAGTTTTTGCGCGCGAAAATTGAGCGGTTATTTATGTGTAACCCGAGGGATAACGCGGCTCGAGCGCCCAGCTCGATTACGCGGCGATTCAGGACTGGTAGCGCGCCCGGCAAGCCCAGACAAACCGGACAGGTGTTTTCATTGGGTTCGTCGCCGAATCGAGTTGAGCAGCCACAGAAGATCTTAGATTCAGTGCTCAGCTGCGCATGAATCTCCAACCCAATAATCGTTTCCCAACCCTCGTGCATAAACGTCTCAGGTCCAGCATCCCAAGCCCCTCGGCGAGCGTGTCCTACGCGAGCAGGACGTACAGATCTTGACCGATCCAACTATCCTGGTTCTGTCCAACTAGATTGTTACTGCCCACTGCTCACTGCTTACGGTTCTTTAAGGTCTGAGCCATCCCGGCGCAGCGCCGGCGCGCCGTGCTTCCTCTTCCAACAGTCTCCATCGAGCACTAAAGCCGGCTCGCGTTGCTCCCAACTCATTGAAGCGGGTAATAAGTGCGCTGCGCTCGTACGTGTAGTCATACGGCTGCCCACTGGATCCATAAGGGCCGCCATTCGGGTAAAGCACGTATGGAGGATTTCCCTGTGGGTAACCCCATGGATCAAACACCCCACCCCCACGCGGTGCGCGGCGTCCATAACCCCCGCGGCTGCGACGCTGCCGCCCTCCAGGATTCCCAAATGGATCGTAGGAGCCGTAGCTGTCGATTGGAGTAAAAGAGCCATTCGACTCGGGAATTTCATCCAGCCTGGCACGGGTGTAAGCGAGTTCAGCATCCACAACTGCTATTTCGGTTCTCAGCGCTGAAGCTCGTCCTCGCCAGTAGGATTCTGTTTGCCTTCCTGCAGCGAGCGTTTGTTCCAGCTCTCTCCCGATTAACGCGCTCTCAGTGGCAGCCCGCCTTCGAGAATCTACCGCCGAAGGTAACCCAAGCTCCTTTCGTCTACGCTCATAAGCCACTTCGCTTGCGCGCCTTCTTTGCATCGACGAAGCAAGATCCCGATTTGTTATCGTGCGAGCGGGTACAGCAGTGTCTCTGTCGGCGTTTGGTTCTTGCTCAAATGAGGCTCCGCTTCCCAGTTGCATGCGTTTCAAAAAACTTCCAGGTGCCTCTTGATTGGCCAACTCGGTGGCTGGAATATTGATTACTGCGACCTGGAGGGTTATTTGAATTCCCTGCGAAACTTCGTAAGTCAATGTCGAGGGTGTCAACATAAAGGTCGAGGGAATTTCGACGCGTCGCCCGCTACGCATTACAAGCGTGTAAGCATTAGCGGCGATCACTAGCAGAAGCACAACGAAAGAAACAGAAATAATTCGGTTGGTTGCGCGGATTACGTTTCGGAGACACGTCATGGTGATTACTCCTTTAAACTCCTAATTTCTGTCCGCACGTAACAGGGAAATTGGCCTAGTATAACATTCGACGCACATTCTCAACATACCTCCGCAGCAGCCCGCTGGTAACTCCCTGAAAAGGGTCCCGTTCGGTGTTTCGCCTCAAAAAAAACCTTTGCAAACAGGCCGCACAGTTGATATACATCCCTACCCAGACCGTCCCCTTGCGTTTTTGATGCCGTCGCCCATTTTCCGGCGCGGCGACTCGGTGTTCAACCTTTCACAGAGGAGATAAACGACTAATCATGGCAAAGACTGTTTGCAAGATTCTGGGAGTTGCTTTCCTGCTTCTCGGAATTGCGGGTTTCGCTGCTCCGACCCTGCTGGGTTTCCACCTGGGACCTGCACACAACCTCGTGCATATCGTGTCCGGCGCGATCGCGCTGTATCTAGGCTTTGCCGGATCTCTCTCCGGAGCTAAGGGATTTTGTCTCATCTTCGGCATTGTTTATTTGGCCTTGGGAATATTCGGGATGACCATGGGGGTCGGCCCCGACCGTATGCTAACCGTCGGTCCACTACATCTCGGGACCCCGGATCACGGGCTACATATTCTGCTTGGCGCTATCTTCCTGGCTGGAGGGCTCTTTACGAAGAAATCCTAGTTACCGTTACCGAATTTTGCGGCCTCTACAAGTTTCAGGTTGCAAGGACGAGCTCGATAAGTAGCGCAATGGCGCCCAAGAGCTTTGAACCTTGCAACCTGAATTGTTAAGTGCTACTCAGATTTTCTAAGACTGGGTGCTTAGAATTCCAACCTTTGATAAGCAGTTGCGGGCCCGACCCATGGGAACAGTTCGGGGTGAATGAGATGAGCCAGGAGCTCGGTGCCTTCCACCACTCTCGGCCCCGGGCGGGCAAAATAGGAGTTCGCATCTACGGCATACACACGCCCTTTACTAACAGCTGGAAGCTCAGACCAGCCCGAATAGCTACAAAGCCGTGAGGCTTGTTCAATCGTCTTCTCCAGGTTGTAGCCACATGGTGTAACAATCAGAACTTCGGGTGCCCATTCGCAGACCTCAGCCCAGGGGATGCGAACGGAATCCTCGCCTTCGCGCGAAAGCGCGTCCATACCTCCTGCGAGTCTCACCATCTCCGGAACCCAGTGCCCGCTGCAATAGACAGGATCGAGCCACTCCATGCAGAACACACGCGGCCGGCTTGCTAACCTGGTTGTAACTTCTTCTATTTTCTCCAGCTTGGCGCGCCCCGCGGCAATCAATTCTTCAGCCTCTTTGGTGCGGCCAGTCGCGTTGCCTACCTCGCGCGCGTTATCAGCAATCTGTTCCAGCGAATTTGGTGTCAGCCAAAGTATTTGCGGTTTCTTCGGGAGCAAGTTTAGGGCTTGCGATACTTCACTCCCTGAGGGCGCACAAACCTGACATAAGTCCTGCGTGAGGATTATGTCGGGGGCGAGTTCTTGCAAGAGTTTCTCATCTACCTGATAGAGGCTATGTCCCTGTCGCATGCGCTCGCTGACTGCCGAATCAATCTCCGATTGGGTCATGATTTCTAAAGGAAGAGCACTGCGAACGACGACAGGCTTTCCCTTTATCTCCGGTGGATAATCACACTCGTGAGTAATGCCGACAAGTTGCTCGGACAATCCTAATGCGCACGCGATCTCGGTAGCCGAAGGGAGAAACGAGACAATTTGCTGTTTTACTGTCATCGGTCAAATCCAGACCAATTGTTATTGCAGGGTCGGCTTACGCACAGCGGCTCAGTCTCTCAGCAAATGGGGATACCTCGCAAAATGCTTCTATGTAAAATCGAGGCTCATACATTTGTTGGTTCCAGTGGTAGAACACCGCTCCTTTTTAGTCCACAGAACGTGTACTTCTCATTGCGGCAATAAGTCGCAAAACCAAAACGTCTCTCTCAAAACAGTATCGCCGATAGAAAACTTCACTGGCTTATTGAAGGTTGGTCCGTCATACACAAAGGTATGGAATTCTCCGTTCTCACCGCACGGATCAACATTAACGGGAAGCGATGAAAGAAAAGCTTCATCAATGATTCTTCCCGCAAAAGATTGGTCGAGCACTCTTGAATTGACGCAGCTGACAACCGCCTTGAATCCTAACTCGATAAACTCTTTTATGAAGCGCGACGTGTCGCGCTTCCACACGGGAAACAGGCCACGCATCCGCTGTCGGGCGAGAAACTGCTCACGGTATATTTTGACGTCTTCAAGAAAGAGATCACCATACGCGATCGAATTTATTCCACGCTTGTTGTATTCTGAAAAAGCCTCGGCCATCTTCATCTCATACTCTTCGTTGGTCGCGTCTTTTGAGATCAGAATCTGATGAAGAGGTAGACCTAACTTGTCCGCTTGCTCTTCGAGCAACTCGCGCCGGACCCCATGCATACTAATCCTGTCGTAATCACGCGTCACAGTTGTCAGCAGCGCCGCCACCCTGATTTGAGCCTGTTGAATCTCGTAGAGCGCAAGGCAACTATCCTTGCCCCCGCTCCACGACATCAACACTCTGGTGTTGGCGAGGCCGCTCTCATTTGAAAATGATGATGTAGTGGAGCTCACACGCGTGAGCTTAGTCCTTTCCGTGGGCGTGTTTTGTTCCTCCAATATCAGAAGCTAAGCGAGGCACCCGCTCGCCCGGTTCGCCCCGGCGTGCGAAAACCGCTTTCAAAATTATCGCGGCCGAGGAAATTGTCCACATAGCCGAAAAACCGTAAGCGTCGCCGATCGGCCAGCGGCAATTCGTAACTAATGCCGAAATCGGCTTTGATAAGACTCTCGAACCGATAGACCCGAGGGAAAACCGGAGCAAGATAATCACTCGTCGCCGTCAGATCGAAGTTGACAAACACGCGCCTTCCGAAGCGTTGAGTAACAACGGCAGCGAATTGGTGATCCGGAATAGCGAGCGAGCTAATGACACCGCTACCACTGACCTGCGGCGTTTTTTGATCGCTGTTCGTGTACGTATAGCTCACGAAGACATCAAGCTTGTGCGTGGGAGAGGCCGTAGCAGATAGTTCAAGGCCCCGCGCCAGACCCCCGCCCGTATTGAGATAGCCAAAGAAGCGACCAAACGGATCGGTCTGCGGATTGATCTTGCCGGAGAAATCGAAGCCGATTACTTCCTGCAGTCGTGTATAGAAATAGGTTGCAGACAAGCGAAGCCAGTTGTCCCGAAGAGATTGATCGATTCCCGCATCGAAAGCGATAGAACGTTCGGGCCGAAGGCGCGGATCGCCTAAAGGCGAGAAAAAGCCTCCAAAGAACGATGTCCCAAATCGTTCAAACAACGATGGGGCGCGATAGCCATTGCCGATATGCGCGCGCAGTTTGGTGTGTTTTGCGCGGAACAAATAAGCAATTGAGCCATCTCCCGTGTAAGCGTTTCCCGGCGATGCAACTGCGATTCCTGCGTAAGGGGCGCCTGCGCTCGGAGTGAATCTCGGATTATTCAGTGAAAAGAACTGGGCTCGAAAGGCCGCTGAGAGCTGCAGGCGATCTTCCAAGAATCGCAATTGATCCTGTACATAGAACGCGTTGCTGTGCTCGACAACATCGGTAGAAGAGTTATCGGCAGGGTTGAATGAAAACGAGCGATTCAAGAACGTCACGTTTTCAAATTCATAGCCTGCATTGATGAAGTTGTATTTGCCGATGCGAAAATCGGTGCGAGCATTAAGTGTGTGGATCTGCCCGTCGTCCTGGGTGCGTGTCGAACCACCAAACGGTTGAAACCCAACTCCGGCTGGGCCGTTACTGTTTAAGCGGCGCGTAGCGAGCCACTGATGAGAAATACTGTAGCCGAACGTTTCGATGGGACGGTGAGCGAAAGTAATTACGCCATCAAAGAAGCGATTAGCCGCTGAAGCGTCAGGATCGTTTGCATCGGGAATGAAGGTCGCGCCGTCGACGTTTAACTGTGCTATCGGGACTCCCGTTTCATAGCGTCGAAGTTCCGCGCGCAAAAGCGGCCGCGCATCAACAATGCCCGTCGGCAGCGTACCGATAACATCCGGGCTGCTGTTTAGTTGAACAAAAGAAGTTCCCGCATAGATACGTCCGGAGAGAGTGGTTGTCGGTGATAGGCGCAACACAACTCGTCCCTGACCGCTTGTGTTGCGGGCCGCATCATCACCGTCTATCCCGCGGGCGACGTTTAAGTGAGTTGCTCCAGCGCTGTAAAGCAAGCGACTGGTCCCCCCAGCAATTTGTGCGCGTCCACGTAACAGTCCAAGCCCGCCTCCTTCGAGCAGGAGATTGCCGTGAGTTGGACCGCCACCTTCATCGGTCACGATGTTAATAACACCGCCGATAGCGTTTGTACCGTAGAGCGACGATCCTGATCCACGAAGGACTTCTACACGATCCAGATTGGTAACAAGGAAGTCGCTCAAAAAGCTTGTTGCATCGCCTGTGGTAGCGTCGCGGAAACGGATCCCATCTATCAACACAGCCGTATCCTGATTGCGTAATCCGCGCGCCTTGATAGAAACAAGCCTGCCAGGCCCGCCCAGTTGCTGAACGCGCAATCCCGGCACCGTGCGCAAAGCGTTCGTAATCTCCGCTTCATCACGCTCATCTATCTCGCGCGAGTCCACGACCGAGATTGCTTTGGAGACTTCGTCCACTGGTTGTGCCGTGCCCTGTGCGGTGACTATAACTTGTTCATTAACGCCGGCAAGAGGTAACGAAACATCAACCGACGTATTGGCATTTTGCTGAACGCGCAGAACCTGGGTGGCTGACCGCGCGAAGCCAGTCGCTTCGGCTTCGATCAAATATTCGCCGGCCGCGAGTTGTTCAAAGCGAGACGTTCCCGCGCTATCGGTGAGGCCCTTGATTCGAATGCGTCCATCGCGGCTATATAGAGTGACTTGCGCGTTTGGGATACCCGCGCCTCGTGGATCTGTTACGCGCACGTTGATTTGTGCTCCGCCCACGCTGTTTTGCGCGAATACTCCGTCAGAAAGAGCTGTGAGTAGAAACAGCAAAACTAAAATGGTTAGCGGCTTGTTCTTGAGATGAAAGCGGTCCGTCGGGTTGCTGTGAACTGTGGTTTTCATTTGTAGAGTCTCCTGCCCGTCGCAGTGCGAGCTTTACGAAAGAGCGGCGGCGAGGTCTCCTGACTCGCGACTCAGCTCTGGCCAGCCTTCCCATTCTCTTTTGAACAGTGGCTAAATCCTTCCAGAGCGTCAACGTCGCCAACAGTTGCGCGGGCAGTGGCGGATTTTGACCGCCTTCCCTAAGCCGTCACCCGTGGTTGATGGGAACTGGCAGACAGATGTCTGCGCTCCCGGATTACCGGCGCACCTCGTGGGCCGGAGTAATGCGTGGCGCGCCTGAAAGCGGGTGGGCGTCCACTAAAACTCTGATCTCCAAAACCTCGCTTAAGAGCTCTTCCGTCAAAACCTCGCGAGGCTCTCCGGCTGCGATCAGGTGCCCGCTTTTCAGCAGTACAACGTAATCGGCAAATTCCGCCGCGAGATTAATGTCGTGTGTAACAATAACTGCAGCCGTCCCGCGCTCATCGCAATGCGCCCGCACGAGCTGGAGCATAGAAGCCTGATGAGCCAGGTCCAGGTTCGCCGTCGGCTCGTCAAGCAAGAGAATTCCTGCCTCGGTCGCGAGCGCACGCGCCAAAACCGCGCGTTGACGCTCGCCTCCTGATAGCTCGTTCATTAAACGCCCACTAAAACTTTCCAATTCAGTTTGGCGCAACACCTCGAGAGCGATCTCCAAATCGCGTTCGGATTCCCAGCCCCACGCTCCCGACACTGACCATGCATAGCGACCGCCCAACACGAACTCCAATACCGAAACCGGAAAAGCCAACAAGGCCTCCTGCGTAACCACAGCGATACACCTGCCTATGGCACGGCGCGAGAAGAAGGTCAGCGGCTTGCCATCGAGCAGGATTTCGCCACTCGAAGGTTGAATGGCGCCATTCAGAGCCCGCAACAGAGAAGATTTGCCGGCACCGTTTGCACCGACAATGGCCGTAATATCTCCGGGGGCGATCCCCAAAGAAACATTTGCCACTGCCTGTCGGCTACCGTAGTTGATGCTTACATTTCTCGCTTCGAGCATTTCTCAACCGGCCCTTGCTATTGTTTAGAGGCGGCCCGTCTTCTCAGGCTGGTTAGCCAGAGCGTCATATTCAAATACATGCCAGACAACGCTGACAGGCAAGCGAGCGCTGAAGCACCGATGAGCAATGGAACTTGCCATCTTCGTGCGAAGAAGTAGAAATGCGCCTGACGAAAATATCTCGTCATGATGCTCGGTGGCGGAGTCTTCATCACTTGTCCCGTCTCCGCGTCAATCAGCAGTGAATCCGCGCCCATGCCTCCGATGGCCTGATACACCGGACGACCATTGCGCATCAGCAAAGTCAAAGCAGTCGTCGGCAGTTTTCTTCCCGCGAAAGCATCAGCGCGTTGCAGAGCTTCAGGGGGCGCTATTCGCACACGACCCACTGCGATGCTTTCAATCTCGCCTCCTTCCACTGCATTGGGCCATGCGTAAAGCAATCCGCTCGAGGTCCATGCCAACACCGGAACGGCAACGATCAATCCGAGCCAGGTATGCGTGCGGTAGATAACAGATCGCATCGAATCTTGGATCTCCGGGCCAGCCGCCAACTTCTAAAATTTCTTTGGCCCAACCAGCCAGAGTTAGCAACTAGAGCTAACGCCGTCTTAGCAAATAAATAAACAACGGTGCCCCGATCAGCGCCGTGATCGCGCCTACGGGCAGTTCGCGCGGCGCAATTACAGTGCGTGCCAACGTGTCTGCAACCACCACAAACGATGCGCCCGCAAGCGCCGCTGCCGGAATGGTTAAGCGGTTATCGCCGCTCGTGGACATGCGCACTAAATGCGGTACGACGAGGCCGACATAGCCAACCGACCCGCTCAACGCAACGGAAACTCCCACAAGCAGACTAGCTGCCAAAAAAACCTGTAAACGTACGCGGTCAACCTCAACGCCGAGATCAAAGGCGTCGCGCTCGCCGAGCATCATCAGATTTAGTGGACGTGCTTTGAGTGTCAGCGCGGCCACCCCGACGACCGTTGAAGCTACAGCAATCCAAAGTGAACCGGATGCAACCTGTGAAAGATCCCCGAGTAACCAAAAAGTAAAGGAACGTATACGCGTTGCGTCCATTAACGTGGTGATGAAAACGATTACCGAAGATTGAAAGGTCGTGACGATCACACCAGCCAGGATCAACCTTTCAGGCGAGGCGCCGGCGCGACCACGCGCCAAACGATAGACCAGGAAGGTTGCGGCAAGCGCGCCTGCGAATGCCATCAATGGTCGAGTCCACTCGTTCGCTCCCAGGAACACTAGTGCCACCATCGTTCCGACCGCAGCGCCATTTGAAATTCCCAACAGGTAAGGCTCAGCAAGCGCGTTGCGAAGAAGAGCCTGATAACTTGCGCCCGCCGCCGCAAGAGATGCGCCGACCGTCGCCGCAAGCAAAATCCGAGGCAAGCGTATGTCAAACAGAATCGCGCGTTGTGTGGAGGTCAGTGAACCAGTGTTGGATCCGCCCGTGAAAAGCGCACGCAGCACATCAATGACCGGCACGCGCTCGCTACCCAGAGTCGCTGCGACGGTTGCGATGAAGATCAGCATGATGGTGAGCGCGCCGCAAACGATGAGGGTTTTTCGTAACGTAGCACGCGCACTATGATCCATCGAGACTATTGCACGACCGCTTGTTGGGGTTTCTTTGTTCAAATCTGGTTCACTTAAAGGCTTGCGGATGAAGCGCGTGGGCGATTTGCTCCAAACCGTCGACAAGTCGCGGCCCCGGACGTGTTAAAAGATCGCCATCGATTACATAAACGCGGCCGTTCTGGACGGCTGGTGAATTTCTCAGTGCCGCTGCCACCGCTTTGTTCGCGTTCGCTCCCATCGCATCGCCGGAAAGCATGATTACAGCTTCCGGCCGCGAAGCGAGGGCCGCTTCCTCGCTCAATCGTGGCCAAGCCTCGTTGATATCCGAGGTCACTGAGCGCCCGCCCGCGCGCTCGATCAAATTCGTTACGAACGACCTCTTGCCGGCGGTATAGAGCGGCTGGCCGGACAGTTGGAAAAAAACGGACACAGGAGGGAAACGCGCTACTGCGCGCTCCACGTCTTCAGATCGCGCGCGCAGTCGTTTCACTAATTCCGCAGCGGCCACCGGCTCATTCAATAGATCGCCAACGCCTAAAATCGAGCGAAAAACGCCTTCAAGATCGCGTGGATCTGTGATGTAGACCGCGATCTGGTGCTCATTCAACTGCTTCGCAAAGGCTTCCAGTTGCGATGCTGTCGAGACAAGTACGAGCTGTGGGCGAAGTGCAAGTATGCGTTCAATATTCGGTTGCAGCGTGTCGCCGACTTTTGTGACGTTCTTCGCCTCCGCGGGATAATCGCAAAATGTAGTGTCGCCGACGAGTCGGTCACCTGCACCAATCGCATAAACAATTTCGGTGAGATTTGGAGCCAGGGAAACAATCCGTTCGATCTTTTCAGGAACGCTTACTTTCCGCCCCGACTCATCAACAAAATCCCTCGTCGGAGATGCAGTTTCTGAAGATGGTCCAGGGGTTGGATGTGAGCACGCACCGAGAAAGATAAGGACCAGGACGGAGAACAAAGGGCTCCTGAGTGTTCCCAGGCTATAATTTTTTGAAAAGTGGTGTTGTAACAAAAGTCCCGCCGATCTCCTGCTCCCTGGCGAAAAGGAAACAGGCGGTCGGCGGGATCTTTAAAGTGTCTTGCGAACCCGTGCGGCCTGAACGCCTTTCCGCGAGCGTTCGAAAGCTGCAAAGCGTCTTGGGCAGGTCTCCTGGCTTAAAGAATTACTGATTACTAAGATAAGTAACCAGATGTCTCATCACAGTGGCGCGACCGCACGGGATTTTCACCCGTTTCCCTATTCTCCCCACTACTGGGGCACCCAGATGCTTTCAAATACAAAGAACTTTCAAATCGACGCGGACGGTATCATGCGTTCAATGGGAGTGTCAAATATTGTGCGTTTACCCAGCACACATGGAGTTTTGTCCACCGGGGATCACAACAATCCACACAGAAACATCGCGCGACCTCGAAGGCTGGATATAATGCACACTGGCTTCTTATGAGTTCTGGCGACAAGGCGAGCATACCCAACCATTTATCCGACGAAACCGGTATCCTTTTCGCTCGTCGATCATCACTTCTTCTATTCGCCCCCGTCGTAGTTCTATTTGTTGCCGCGCGTCTTTGGCGCTTGGCGGCATCTTGTCTCTGGTTTGATGAAATCTTCAGCGTCCACGCAGCCCGACATAGCTGGCGGGACATGATGCATTTCGTTGCCGCCGATATTATTCATCCCCCAGTGTTTTATGCGCTGCTAAAAATGTGGATCAGTGTAGGTGGTGAGTCGCTTTTGTGGCTGCGACTTTTTCCCGCTCTTGTCAGTATCGCCGCAATCGTTCCCTTCGCTCTTCTTTGCCGGGAGTTAAAGATTAGCTCGGGCGTCATGACTCTGGCCTTACTGCTAATGGCCGTGAACGGATATCTAATCAAATACGCCCAGGAATTGCGCATGTATGGCCTTCTATTTTTCTTTTCCCTCTGCTCTCTCTGGCTATTCCTCAAATTCTTGAATAGCGAAGCGGGTTCAAAGAAACAGTTACTTGCGCTGCTCGCCATTAATCTATTGCTGGTTTATACGCATTACGGAGGCTGGATTCTCGTCGGCCTCGAGGCAACTACATTGCTTCTTTGGCGGCGCAGCAGGCTGCGGTCTTTTCTTGTGTCAGCTGCGATACTTGTTTTGCTTTATCTGCCCTGGCTTTATGAAGTCGCTAAAGTCACTAAGGCGACGGAAC
>JALYTI010000685.1 GCA_030854375.1 Acidobacteriota bacterium
CAGTGAGAAGGTCAAGATATATGACAAAGGGATAACAATTTCGCAGAGCCCTGAGGCTGTTTACGAGATGCTGGTCAGCTATCGTTCCGGCGATATGTGGGCGCCCCGCCTGGACGCAACTGAAGCGTTGCAAACCGAAGCCCTTCACTTCATTGATTGCATTGAAAACAACAAACAGCCTGAAACCGACGGCGAGGCTGGTCTCCGGCTGGTGCGAATCGTGGAAGCCGCAGAAAAGTCGCTACGCGCACGCGGCCAGCTGGTCGAGATTGCTGAAGAAACTTCTACTCCTGTTCCGGCGGGCGGTCCCGCTCTCACTTCCCACGGCTAACCTGCTTTCATACTGCCTGTTGAGACCTGCTAACGGGGTCATGTGAATTCGGGATTCACTTGCTGATGCGAATCTGGATCGACCTGGCAAACTCACCGCATGTGCCATTGTTTCGTTCGCTGGCCAATGAATTTGTCCGTCATAATCATGAAATCGTTGTAACGGCGCGAGCCTTTGCCGAGACGGTGGAATTAGCTGATGACGCCGCGTTCGCGGCACAGGTGATCGGTGGGCACGGTGGCGGGCGACTGGCGGGAAAAGCTGGAAACCTGGTGCAGCGTGCTCTATCGCTCGCGCGCTGGGCGCGTGGCCGTGATCTTGATCTTGCGGTTAGCCACAACTCGTATTCACAAATCCTGGCGGCCCGCGTTTTGTCGTTAAGAAGCGTTACATTGATGGATTATGAGCATCAGCCGGCAAACCATTTGGCCTTCCGGCTCGCGTCACGAATTATTGTGCCGCGCGCGTTTCCCGAAGCAGCCCTGATTCGTTTTGGCGCGTCTCCAGCGAAAGTGAAACGGTATAACGGCACAAAAGAGGATATTTACCTCGCTGGATTTGAAAGAGATCAGCAGTTCGAAAAGCAACTGAGCGGATTGGGTATCAGCGCGCACGATATTCTGGTACTCGTGCGTCCTCCCGCCAGTGAGGCACTCTATCACCGGTTCGAGAATGAACTATTTGATCGACTACTCGATCACCTTTCAACCAGCGCTTCCGTCAAAGTTGTTTTGTTACCTCGCAACGACCACCAACGGAAAACTTATGCGGCACGCGCAAGCGCCAATCTCATCATCCCGCCAAAGCCACTTAACGGCGCAAACTTGATATCCCATTCTGATCTGGTGATTAGTGCTGGTGGTACGATGAATCGCGAAGCTGCGGCTCTTGGAATTCCCGCGGCGTCAATCTATTTGGGCCAATGGGCAGCAATAGACGAGGAGTTGGTTAAGGAAGGGCGACTGCGAAGAATTGCGACGCAAGATGACATCCAGGAGCTGGTCCTTAAGAAAAAACAGCCGTCGTCGATTCGTCGCGCCGTCCATGTCTTACCTGAGGTCGCGAATCTAATACTTAATTCGAACACTTAATCAACGAACCTTTGTTATTCTATAGCCGGCCCAAAAGCAGTGAGAGTTGAACAAATCAAGGATACGTTAATAGATCCGAGCGTCGTACGTGCTCCGTCTCGCGCGCCTCAATGGGTCGTCCCCACGGTTAAAGTGGCGCTCGTATTCACCGATGCTTTGCTCGCCGCATCGTCGTTTGCCGCTGCTTACTACATCCGTGAAGGCAATGCGATATTCCGTACAGGCGTCGACAACTTCGCCTGGAGTACGAAGTTTGCTCCGTACGGAGCGCTGATGTTGTTTGTAATCCTCATTCGCCTGGTTTCGTTGCGTTACTACGATCTCTATCGGCTGCGCGGCGAGTTTTCGTTCATCGACGATGGAATACGAGTTTTCAAGTCCACCGTCATCGGATCGTTACTGATCGTGGCGGCCGCATTCCTGTATCGCGGCGGGTTCAACTATCGAGCTTTCTCATATGCTCGCGCGGTATTCCTTCTCGACTTTCTCATCGCGCTCGCTTCGTTCTACACGATACGGCTTCTCGTTCGCAGTGCTCAGACATTTTTCAGATTGCGAGGCATCAATCTGATTCCGACTTTGGTGGTGGGGCGCGGGGCCGAGGCAGCATTCTGCATCAAGGAAATGCGCGAACGTCCGTCGCTCGGTTATCGGGTGATCGGCGCGGTTGAAAGCGGCACCCGTGGAC
>JALYTI010000157.1 GCA_030854375.1 Acidobacteriota bacterium
CACCCAATGCAGGCGTCAGCAATTTACAAGAAAGCCAACTTTACCAACCAGAAACGTCCATCCGGCTGGGAAGCGAATATCTCGCGGAGCTTTCATCCATGTTTCCCAACCTGCCTGAAGCCGTGGCCGCTTCCTACAATGGCGGCGAAGACAATGTGGCTCGCTGGGTAACACGCGCGAAACAAAAAGACCCAGGCGTGTTCACCTCGGAGGTCGGCTTCGATGAAACAAAAGCTTACGTCCAAAAAGTAATGAACAACTACCGGGTCTATCGGGAGCTCTATACAGCGGACCTTGTCCGCAAGTAGCGGCTTCCGCAAGTAGCGGCTTTGTTCAACCTTCGCCGAGTAAAGCTTCGGATCTTTACGCGTCATCCGCTATTAACTCTGCTACCCCTTTTTCCGTGTCAGGGCTCAGGGCTAAATCGCCGGTCTACAAAGCCCGTTGATTCCTCACGTCTTCGTAAATGATCCGGCCGGCTATAGTTGCGAGGCAAAATTCCCAGTCGAACCAGGGCCGGATAGTATTCATATCTAATCATTACTTCCGCAGTCGGGCGTGATTCAAGGTCCAAATTGATCCAGCTAACATCATTACGAACCGAGCGTCCTATGCCTGTCGCTGCATAATCATCATCGGGCACCGGCGCTATCTGGCCTTGTCGCCGCACTGTAGAATCCTCTGTCCTGGCACCTGCACCAGATGATTTATTCTCGCGTCCCCGGTCTTCTTCATATGGTGGACGCGGCCGAGGTGGAGGCGTGACCGGAACAACAATTGGACGCCGTTCGCGGAAGAAGACGGCTGCAATCACCCCGAGGTTGGACGTCTGGCCCAGCTTCGCGCCGTAAGAGTCGCGCTCGGAGGTAAAGTAGAATCGCCGCGCTCGCTCAGAACTCATCTGCCAACCCGTCACATCGATTGTTCCGTATGGTTCAATCACCCACTTGCTGGCGTTCCATGCCGTCGTCCTGCGCGCGTCTATTGTGTTCATTCCATCAACAGACAAAGCGACGGCCACGCGAAAAGGAAGAGGGTTTCGAATTCTTACTCCATATTCAGCGCCCTCTATCGCTTCCACATAGCTCTTGCCGCGCGAGTAATACTCGGCCAAAGGACGTCCATCTACCAGGACTTGTACGTCGAATGCTTGATTGGCAACTACGCGTTCAGCTGGAGCAGATACTTCAGAGCCAGCTGTGTCTGCCGCAGTCTCTGCCTGTGAAAAAATAGATGCGCCGCCAACTATGAGCGCCGCGCCTGCGAAACAAACTGTTAGTATCGTTGTTTTCATGATGCTCGCCTCCTGTGAAAGTCACCCAATGAGCCATAGGAAGAACGCTTCGATTCACGGTTCTTGCGCACCCCCTCGGATTCGCCCGAAATGCTCGAGATTCAGGGCATAGCATTTGGAATGTTGAGTAAAAAAGGGATGGAGGCTACAATTACGCGCCTTTTACTTTAGGTATTCATCTGGAATCGATTTTAATCGGAGGCTGTTAGGACTAAATATGGAATACGTACTGACTGCAACCAAGACCGAGGCTCGGGCAGGCTCATACTATGACAAGATTGCGGCTTTTTATGATCTAACTTTTAAGCTAAATGGCTACGGTCGATCCCTTGATCAATATTTCGCAAATCATCCGCTTCCGGTTTCCCGAGGCGCAAAGATCCTGGACGCAGGGTGCGGTACGGGCCTGCTGACACTGGCGTTGCTACGTGGCCTCCACTTTCCGGTCAATATCACTGCTCTCGATCTTTCTACTACTTCGATCAACGCCGCCAGAAAAGCAGTTGCAGAAAGCCCCGGTCGAACACGCGATGTCACCTTCGCGGAGGGAAATCTCTTGTCGCTTCCCTTCTCCGATAATTCTCTTGATCTCGTCGTCACGAGTGGCGCGCTCGAGTACGTTCCGCTGGGCGAAGGGATGGCCGAGCTCGCAAGAGTGATTTCGTCCGGCGGACACTTGCTTCATCTTCCCTGCCGCCCAACGCCGGCTAGTACATTTCTTGAGATCCTGTTTCGCTTCAAGTCCCATCCGCGCCAGGATATACTCACGCAAACAAAGCGGCATTTCCGCATGGTCCATGAGTATCACTTTCCGCCATTGCAGATCATTGGCTGGAGCAAAACTGCGATGCTGGCCCAGAAGCTCTAATCACAATGACACCCTAACGTCGACCTCACTTGCCGCCGGCGAGGAGACTCGACTCGAGCGATGTTCCTAAACAGACAATCGAGCCGGTTAGCGTCCCAGATGTGACGAAGAGCCGGGTGAAGTGGCTGCCGTGAACGCGCCAACGGTCTATCTCGATTGCATTCGTGCCCTCAACTAAATCCGTGAAATACCTTACATGCAGGCCAGGAAGACGAACCGCGGAAACACAACGTGACCTCTTCTTAGAAAACCATTGACTTGGATAGCACCCAGGAGTATTGTCCCGAACGCTGTCGCTCAAATTTCCTGCCAACAAAGTATTTTGCCTTTCGTTGGCCTCACGTACATTTTCACTAAAGCGTAACGTTATGGTAAGAGCGCGCACCGTAACACACCTGTCCGTTCTGCCTCAGCTTTCCCGATAGCGTGTGTCTGCACGGAGAGACTCAGTCTCCATCCAAGAGTCGTCTTCAAACCGTTCTTACGGGTTACGCTTGGAAAGGTCCACCTTATGCAAAACCTGATTAGACTTACGAGCAAAACAACGACGCCCGTGGTTCTTATTACGGCGCTTGTTCTCCTTACAACCGCGTGCCCTTCTGACAGCCAGATGAGAAAGGCGGCGAAAGCCTCAAACGATCTGGCAAGTCTGACAAATAGCGTTGTTGATGCAGTCAGGATTGGTTTTCAGTCGGGCCAGATTAACGAAGCCACCAAAAACAAGATGGCCGACGCCCTGATCGTGATTGCGAGGGAAGGCAAGGCATTCAACAATTTGCTAATTGCCAATCAGACTTCCGCTCAGAACGGTACATTTCCGCCGAATGTCTTTTCTCAACTGAGTTCTCAATTCGACAAGGTTGTACAGCCGTTCCTGGATCTGGTAACGCAAATGAATTTAATAGGGCCAAACACCAACCAACAGCTGGCACAAACGTTTGCTGCTTTAAGAGCTGCGATTCTCATCATTTCCGCAGTCTTTAAGTAACAGCCAGAAAGGAGCACCTCCGTGAGCTTAAAGGACACTATATTGCAATTGAATCAATTGATTCCCATTCTGGCTACGCTTTCAGGGAATCCGCAGATCGGTATATTGGCTCAACAATTGATCGTTATCGCAAACGGTCAGCTGGAAAGCCAAGCGGCTGCCAGCGGAAAATCAACTGAGGAAATTCTGCAGGAAGCTTCCGCGAAATGGGATAAGGCATTGCTAAACGCGCAGGCTCTTAAGGATATGTAATTTCCGCGCGTCGGGCGGCCCCAATGGCCAGGGCCATTACTTTTATTTACTAGAGGGCCCTTGTTCGTCTGGCCGATCAAGGGTTCTTTGGTCCAGCGGAGATGTCTATCTGTGCAACCGTAACTGACGCTCACTTCGCCGGCATCAGTCGAATAATCCGATCGTCGTCGGCGGCAGGTGATGCGCGATCGTCCCGGTTAGATGTCGAGAAATATAAATAACCATCCGGACCTTCGGCTACGTCCCGGATGCGCCCATACTTACCCTTGAGCAGGTTCTCTTGACTCACAACCCTTCTTCCGTCAAGCACCACGCGAATTATCCGCGTGCCCGCCAGGCACCCAAAGAAGAAGTTGTCACGAAATTGCGGAAACTGGTTGCCACGATAGAACATCCCACTCCCGGGTGCGCATGAAGGTGTGTATTCCAACAGCGGTGACTCCAAACCGGCGCGTGTTTGAGTGTGATGAATCAAAGGCCACCCGTAGTTCTTTCCTTTTTCGACGATGTTGACTTCGTCCCCGCCTCCGGGACCATCGAAACCGCTCGGCCCATGTTCTGTCTGGAACATCAATCCCGTTCCTGGCTGCCAATCAAGACCCTGTGCATTGCGATGGCCATACGACCAAATCTCCGGACGCACATTCTGCTGTCCAACAAATGGATTGTCTGCGGGAATGCTGCCGTCGTCGTTGACTCGCAGGGTTTTGCCGGCCAGTGAATCAAGTCGCTGTGCCAGGTCGCGTCGGGTTGCGTCGCCCGTCGTAATGTAGAGTTTTCCATCAGGACCGAAGCGCAACCTGCATCCGGCATGATACTGCGCCGCCGGAATGCTATCCACAATCACTTTCCGATCCGTAAGACCGGTTGCAGCTTCACGATAGCGAACTACCCGGACGTTCTGGTTGTCGGCTCGATAGGCGTAGGAAAGGTATAGCAAATGGTTCCTGGCAAACTGCGGGTGCAGGACAATACTCATCAAACCGCTTTCGCCCGTGGGTTCCACGTCGGGAACAGTAAAGAGCGGCTCGGATCGAAGTTTGCCGCTCTCATAAACGCGTACCCGGCCCACACGCTCGGTAAACAACATTCGTCCATCAGGGGCCCAAACGATTGACCATGGCACCTCGAGATTGGTTGCAATGGTCTCCACTCGAAAAGGAATCTGGGAACTGGAAGATGATTCAATTTCTCCAGCTCCGCGTCCCGGCGGCGGATGGCCGCAGGCGAGTAGAAGCACAGTGAAGACCGAGAATAAGGCAAATATTAGTTGGCTCATTACGCTATTTGACGATGCTGGAACCCAAAACTCAAGTTTGGCTTTTCATACGGCTCCCTTTAGAAGGATCTTGCACGCCACAAAAGGGACCCTATTGCCGCCACATTCCCAGCTTCTGAAAGAAAGAACTTGAAGTTCCCACGTTAGGCGTGAGGAGTATAATATGCCGTCGCATACGAGGCCCGGCCACATTGGTAGCTTGATACGTAGTTCGGTTGCTTAAGTTGAAGCCGGACCTGTCCCTGGACGCGTATATGTCTTAGAACGCGCGACATTTCCTATCGCGGAATCAGACAGCACGAACACGAACCCGACTCCAGGCCGCTCGGATCGTTGATTGGGTACTATCTCGACAGCTTGGAAAAAGCCGCATTCAACTTAGTGGAGCATTAGGCAAACACGATGATGAAAATGAAAACTGTAGAACAATCGTTCATTAGCTTTCTGCCGTTACTATTGACTGTGTCCTGTCTGGCGATTGAACACCAAAGCCAGATAAAAACACCTGCTACTACAACAATGCAGGAAGCATCTCCTATGGCGAAGGCGGATTTTTCGAACTGGCAAACTGTTCGTTTGAGCGAAAAAGGAATCAAGTTCAAAGTGCCTCCCGATTGGCATCATGATGATTCGGATCTAACCAGCCAGAACGAGAATTTTACACACGAAGCAATGGAGTGGAACTCCCCAAATAAAGAATGGATAAGAATGAACACCTTCAGTTATCAGAAAGGGTTCCGTTCCATGCACAAACCCGTCGCTTCAAGGGAGGACATGCTGGAAGAAACATTCAATTTGGAAACACGAATCGCAAAGAGCGAGTCTTTATACAGTGAGGTGAAAAGACTCAATGTGAGCGGAGTCGAAGGAATCTTCAGGAGATTACAAATTAACGCTAAAGATAAAAACCCAGACGCGCTGAGAGGGATCTTCTGGACAGGGTTTTGGATTTATAAAGGCAAGGCCCGAAAGATAGATATTGATATAATCGCCCACGCGAAAAGCGAGGAGCTTTTACCTAACATCTTTAACACAATAGAAATTGAGCACGACAAAGATGCAAACGAGAAACCGTAACTTACAGTAATTAGATGTTGCGCTCTCGCGCGTTCCGTGAGAAAGCCCCGCCAGGATTAGCTTACGACGCCAAGGTACTAGTGTTGAATGTATTCGTGAAGCAGTTTAATCTCGTCACCCTGCTCGCTGAGTTCAACGCGCAGAAGATCACGCATCGATAGCATGCCAACCCAGCGCTCGCCATCTACAACGGGAAGATGGCGGGTGCCGATCAGTTCCATTCTTTCCAAAGCCTGATGCGGAGTTTCATCGCAGCTGAT
>JALYTI010000686.1 GCA_030854375.1 Acidobacteriota bacterium
GACGGATGGCGGGGATTAATCAGATATCCGAGATATAACCAGGTCACGCATAGAAAAAAAACTGCGTGCGCAATGAGGGCCACGAGGGCCGCGGGCGCCAGTGACGCGCGATCGCGCACCTCTCGAAGGCCGCGCGTGGGCGCGTAAAAAATCATGAGTACGAGACGTAACCAATCGAGTGGTGTCACTTAATTCTCAGATCCCTGGGAGACTATCCATCATTCTTCGGGAGGACTCGGTGTCTGCTGAAGGCTACGGTCATACGACGGCGGCGCCGGAACTGCAGGCGAGACGTTTTCGTGGTGAATTACGCTTGCCGCGCTCAGTGGCCAGTAACGAAACAATGCTTTACCGTACACGTACTTCTTTGGCACCAGTCCCCAACTGCGCGAGTCGAAAGAATTATCGCGGTTATCACCCATTACAAAATAATAGTTTGGCCTCACAAGCACCGGGGCCTGGCTCCGGGAGGATAGATTAAGTTTCGGATCCAGATATCGCTCATTCAGCTCGGTTCCGTTTATTCGCACCACGCCTTCCCTTACCTCGACCATATCACCTGGCACGCCGACCACGCGCTTGATGTAACTCTTAGACGGATCGTCGGGAAACCAAAAGACTACGATGTCTCCACGTTCGATCTTTGGAGCCCAGCGATACTCGTCGTAATAGATTAATTTATTAACAAAGATTCGCTCGCCGTCATGAAGGCGCGGCAGCATGGAAGTACCCTCAACCTTAACCGGTTGCACAATAAAGACAACCATCAGCGCGGCAATCATCAAGGCAAACACGAGATCGCGCAGGAGCAATCGTCCCTCAGCCCAAAGACTGTGTCGGGAGGCTTGCTCAGGACGATGTATTTGAATGTCTTTGTCGTCGTTTATATGAATCCCGCCAAAAGGCGGCGGCCGACGACTTCTGATTCCTAACATTTGTTTATACCAGAGTGATACTGCCTCATTTGTGAAATTGCAAAAACCTCTGCCCCTTCTCAAAAATTGGCCAACACTGAGGTTAGCTTTCACTCAGTTGCTTGTCAAACATGATAAGTTGTAACCAATTCGTCCTAACTTGCCCTTAAAACTTCATGTGAACAGCGGTCGAAAAGCTATCCCAGGTGACCTTTGCTGTTGAAACAGTTGACAGTCTTTGTTGCGGCTCTCTATCATCGCTCCCTGCAATTCGTTTCGAACATTTCTCCCATTGGACATTCGAACGGAGGCTGAAAGCCGTGATCAAACTAGACATCATCAACCGCGTGGCAGAAAAGACCGGCGTTCCCAAAATGAAGGCCGAGCAAGCGGTGGATGCTCTCTTCCACTCGATGAAGGAAGCGCTCACGCGTGGGGAACGGATTGAGCTTCGCGGCTTCGGCGTATTTGTGGTTAAGCCACGAAAAAGAGGTGTGGGCCGAAACCCAAGAACTGGCGAAGAGGTGGCGATTCCTTCCGGTAAGACAATCCGTTTCAAGCCAGGCAAAGACTTGCAAGTTAGCGACGACGGCGAAATTGAGGCCGACACTGATTCGGAGGATTCCGATTTGTAGAATATATTGATACTGGCTCGTTGATGAGGCTAGGGCGCTGGACATAAAGTCCAGACTCTGGCCTCAAGTGTCAAACAGGGACCGCTTCAAGAATTTGACCGCAAGTACGCAAAGTTTTAAAGAGCCGCAAAGGTAAGAGATGTCAGAATCCGTCCGGACAATTCCACCCTTTGCGCCCGCAAGCGAAATCCGCGTGAGACGCGAGGCAGCTGGTCCGACGACTCGCGAGTGGATACAGCATTCATTCCTATTCCTGCTGACCTTGATCACGACGACATTCGCAGGAATTGTAATAGCGGCCCCCGAAGTCAACGTGCCGCCTCCCGCCGTATCTGGCGTGCTGGGGTACGTGCTCTATGTTCCCGATTATTATCTGCGAATCATTGGCAAACTGCTCTCAATTGCGATGCTCAATCCGCATATACTTGCCGAAGGATTAACCTTCTCGGCGGCCTTGCTTCTGATACTGACGGCCCACGAGATGGGTCACTATTTTGCCTGCCGCTATTATGGCGTCAGCGCCACCTTGCCTTTCTTTATCCCGGCGCCTCCCCTG
>JALYTI010000687.1 GCA_030854375.1 Acidobacteriota bacterium
ACCTGACCGACGGGTTTGCCGTGATGCCGGACCCGCAACGCCTACCCGAGAGCGCCTGAGTTCCGAACCCCAAAACCGAACTTCGGCTCGTACTTTAGTGCCAATGCCAACGATTCATTTCCACCTGGAAACCGACCTAGCACCTGCGGTGGTCATGGCCGGCCTTACCGATTTCGGGGCCAGCCGCACGGAGGTCTGGCCGAATGTCGACCAGGAGAACTTCAAACTGCACGGGAGCGGACCTGGATGGGCCGAGGTGACGGAGGGCAGCTCGATCGCCGGCGGTGTATGGGAGCGCGAGCGCTATACCTGGGACGGGGCGGCAGGCACAGTGGCCGTCGAGACTCTCGAGTCGAACACTTGGGGCGAAGGCAGTCGCTGGGACTACCGGCTCGTACCCGTGGGCGGAGGCACGCGCATCGATGTGACTGTTGTGCGGAATCCTCTCAACGTGAAGGCCCAGCTCATCGCCTTCGGGCTCGCCATCTTCGGCCGCTCAATGTTGCGAACCCAGATGGCGCAGGCGCTGGCCCGAATCGCCGCTTCAAATGTCGGCCGCTGAATGAGGGTTGATCCGGCGCGACTAGATCAAGCGACGAGTCGGTAACCAAGCGATGGCGGAGGACTGAGATTTGAACTCAGGATAGGCTTGCACCTATACCGGTTTTCAAGCCCGACCTGCCGGTTTTAAGTTCAGAAGCGGCTCAAACATCTGTAAGTCAGTAAGGAAATAGCTGTGGCTGAAGGCCATTCGGAGGGCTCCATCGCCGATGCCCTTGACCATGCCGTCGGGCGCTCGGTTCTTTCGGTGTGCACTCCAGCTGAATCCTTTTTCCTACCTCCGGTAGAACAAGAAACTCACATCGTTCCGCGATGAAGAGCAGTACAACGACGCCGCTGTGGTTCAGTGCCTTCACCGCGGGTGTCACCTTGCAGAAGGGCAGTGCCTGGGGCCTAGCACTGCTGTTTTGCAGCTTCGCCCTGCTACTTGTGTCTGCCGTTCAAGGCGCTCAGGTGCGCTGGAAGTGGTTGAAGTGGACGTTCGGCTTCTGAATTGATCTGGAAAACCACACCCCGCTGGCATCGACAACTGGAAATCTGCTGGGGCACATCAGGGTATCGGGCTTAATGGAACAGATCGATGTACCCTGGCGCCATGAACAAACTCAAGCGATTCGCCGCTTGCCTTCCCATCGCCGCGCTTCTCTTTACACTTACCCCAGTGCCGGTGACGGCCATCGTTACCGCTAGGCCACCCTGCGCATCACCCTTGGCAGGCACCTTGGCTGGAATCACAAAAGCACCGGGCACTTACTGCCTGAGCGCTGAAGCCAAGACCGGCACGTTGACCCTTGCTGGGCCTGCCAGTGGGGTCTGGACTTTTCAGATCGATGGTGGGTTCACGGGCAGCAGCTTCAACGTGGTCATGGCAGATGGCGGGCTAGCCTGCAACGTCCATTGGTTCGCCATCACCGCGACGATGACCGACTCCAACCTTCAGGGCATTGTTACCGCCGATACCGGCATCACGCTGACCCGCGGCAGCTTGATCGGGCAAGCTGTCGCGCCACAAGTCACGAACACCGGTACCAAAGTTACCGCCTGCCCCACCACTACCCCTGTCACCGCATCGCCTGCGGCGGCTGTCCCAGCCAACAGTGGCAACGATCATCCTGGGTTTTGGCTGCTTTTGCTTTTGCTTTTGCTTTTGCTGCTTGCCGCTGCCGTCGTGGCCGGTTACGCAATCAGGCGACGACGCTCAAAAACGCCTGGGTGACCTGCCGGTCGCTGACCCTACTTCGTGTGCAGCAGGATGGCGGCAACCATCGTGATGTGGTAGTGGCAGGTGTCGGCCGCGGGCATTGTGACCGGCGCGCAAGCATTCCTGTGAAGGAGAAGCGGGGGCGGCTCCGAGCGCTACTTAAGACTCTCGGGAGCACAGGGATCGATGTTGGTGAGGATGTCGTTGCCAAGGTGATATAGACGCCCGAAAACAGCGAAAACCGGCCTCGCGGCCGGTCTTCTGAACTCAACTTAGCAGGAGGGTTCCCTCTCAGAAAGTTTGGCGGAGGGGCTGGGATTTGAACCCAGGATAGGCTTGCACC
>JALYTI010000158.1 GCA_030854375.1 Acidobacteriota bacterium
GGCACGCGGCGAATCTTATTCTCCTCCATGATCCTGGTGCACTCCTCGACCGACATGTCTGGCGTCACTGTGACGCAGGGTTTGGTCATACAATCAGCCACCGTTAGATCGAGCGGATTAAGTCCTCGCGCAACCGTGCGGCAGACGATATCGCGATCAGTAATCACACCGATCGGCAGTTTTGTTTCCTTGTCCTCGACAACGGGTATCTCGCCGCAGTCGTGATCGATCATCATCTGTGCGACCTCTTGTAAGGCCGTTTCTGAAATACAACATGCCGGATCGGCAGTCATAACTTCTTTCACTCGCATCGCTCTTCACCTCCAGGAATTCAAAATCAAACTTCCGAAAGAACACAATTCGCTGCGACTTTTCACGCAGCCGCATCCTCGCTTGGCGCACTCGCGTACTCGCATGAAATCGGAACATCGGTGTTTGTTTCCGTACCGGTAGCACACACTGAGATCCAGGGCTTAGTGAATGAGCAACCTAGCCGAAGATCGCGCGGCAAGGTGCGTCAAACTATCCCCTTCTTTTATCCTGCCTATGAAGGCCGTTTCATGGTTGTGAACAGGCAAGATGCATACCGACTGTCGCCTCTCTGTTGCTTGAGCGGAACTAGCTTGAAACGGCTAGGGAAGAACTGCGCGATTTACATAGACTATTGGGGACTTGATTCGAACTACTACAACGGAATATTCGCGTGCTTGTTCGGCGGGTTGGTGCCTCGCTTATGACTTCTCGAGCCGTTCCTTCCAGTATCCCGGCTTGCGAGCGCAGTGCGCG
Organism: Acidobacteriota bacterium; assembly: GCA_030854375.1. GTDB lineage: Bacteria > Acidobacteriota > Blastocatellia > Pyrinomonadales > Pyrinomonadaceae > PSRF01. The sequence continues at coordinate 787 of JALYTI010000158.1, forward strand.
ACAGCCAGGATCAGTAAGAACCGGTTCAATTGTATAGAGTATCGAATATGGAAAAACGTGAGTCAGACAGCGGCGAACGTCTTCTTCGATTATGCGCCAGCGATCAGGAGCATCGAGAATCCGGCGAATCGCGTCTTCAACCTCGCCGACAAACCGTAACGCCAAATTTGGCTGACGACTTCCATACCAGTGTGCAGCTTGCCGATATTCTTCGAGAGCTTCCGGATGAAACTCATATCTCATCACGTGAGAGAGTCACGAACGCTCCGGAGAGCCTCGTCGCCAGAAATCGTCTTGACTTTATCGGCGCGCACCTCATCTCGCCGTCGCTTCGCTTCGGACAGCCACAATCGATCAATCTGTGTGAGTGTATCCGCATCGAGGCTTTCCACGAGAAGATCTGCAAGTCGTGCCCGCGATTCGCCAGGTAAGGTCATGGCCTGCTCAGCTAGTTGCTCAACGGTGGTAGGCATGCGTACAAGATACCGCGATCCGGCCACTCCCTCAAGTCACACCTTCACAACGGCATATTCCCGTGCTTCTTCGGAGGGTTCGTGTCGCGTTTGTTTTCCAGTAGCGACAAGGCGCGAATCAGTTTGGGTCTGGTGAGCGCGGGTTCGATAACTTCGTCAATGAAGCCGCGCTCGGCAGCCACGTAAGGATTGGCAAACTTATCCTCCAACTCCAGAATGCGCGCGTGTCTGGCGGCCTCTTTGTCTTTTGATTCACTGATCTCTCGTCGATATAAAACGCCAACTGCTCCTTCCGGTCCCATTACTGCAATTTCTGCCGACGGCCACGCAAAGTTAATGTCAGTGCGAATGTGCTTGGAGGCCATCACGCAATAGGCCCCTCCATACGCTTTTCGCGTGATCACGGTCAACTTTGGAACTGTCGCTTCTGCGAACGCATAAAGCAACTTTGCCCCGTGCCGGATAATCCCGCCATGTTCCTGAGAAACTCCGGGCAGAAAGCCCGGCACATCCTCAAACGTTATCAGCGGAATATTGAAACAATCGCAAAACCTGACGAAGCGCGCAGCTTTCACAGAAGCATCAATGTCGAGCACGCCGGCGAGGAACGCTGGTTGATTTGCAACGATTCCGACGGAGCGGCCATCGAGCCGGGCAAAGCCAATACAAATGTTCGGGGCGTGATGTTGTTGGACTTCAAAGAAATATCCATCGTCCACCACCGCGTTGATTACTTCACGAATATCGTATGGCTGATTTGAAGCTTCGGGAACGAGAGTGTTGAGTTTAACCTCGGTTCTGTCAGGCGAATCGGTGGGGTTAATGCGCGGAGTCTCCTCGAGATTATTAGACGGAAGGAACGAAAGTAGCTCGCGCACCATTCGCAAAGCGTGCTCGTCTGAATCTGCTGCGAAGTGGGCCACGCCCGAAATTCGGTTGTGAGTTAGCGCCCCTCCTAATTCCTCTTTTGTGACGTCTGCGTGTGTGACGGTCTTGATTACGTCGGGACCCGTTATGAACATGTAGGACGTATCCTTGACCATGATGTTGAAGTCTGTGATCGCGGGGCTGTAAACTGCGCCGCCGGCGCACGGTCCCATAATGCAACTGATCTGCGGGATAACTCCGCTTGCCAGCGTATTGCGCAGAAAAATGTCTGCATAGCCTCCCAAACTTACAACGCCTTCCTGAATACGCGCCCCACCGGAGTCATTTAAACCGATAACGGGCACACCAACCTTCATGGCAAGGTCAAGCACTTTGCATATTTTTTCGGCATGAGTCTCAGAAAGGGAACCACCAAAAATCGTAAAGTCCTGAGCAAAGACAAATACACGGCGTCCATCTATTAGACCGTAGCCGGTAATCACGCCATCACCTGGATAAAGTTGCTCTTCCAGCCCGAAGTCGTGCGAACGATGCACGACGAACTTGTCAAATTCTTCAAAGGTGTCGTCATCGAGGAGAAACTCAACCCGCTCGCGTGCAGTCATCTTGTTGGCAGCGTGCTGCTTCTCGACGCGCTCGGCGCCGCCGCCGCCTTCTGCCTTTTGCGAGCGTTCCTTTAGAAGATCCAGTTTTGATTTGGATTGTTTTGGCTGCTGCTTGGAGGTCATAAGAAATTGGACACGCGAGAGAAGACTTCAGATATTAAATGGAAACTGTTTCGTCTCGATCAGCTGGACAAGTTCAGCGACGGCCCGACGCGAGTTTTCCCGCACCTCCGGGGAATAGTTGTAAAGCGCCGAGTTTTTCTCAAACTCATCCATGTCGAGAATCTGGTAGGTCGAATCTGGCTGAACCAGAATGTCGATGTCCAGATCAATATAACTCAAGACCTGGCCATCGAACTTTGGTGGCACGTTAACATTGCAGTAGTAGCTGCGCAACTTGCCGCCCTCCAGCCCAAAACGAAACACGCTGTACCACCGATCGAGCCAGTAATACTCAAGACTGGACGTTCCCGCAGCAATAGTTCCGAGCAAGGCGTGTTCAATATCGACGTCAAACTCCCCATCCAGGATTACGAGTGATCCCTTCCTATGAATCAGCTCCGCGCGCCACGTGCGATGTAACCTGCCATCGTACTTGGACGCGCGTACCTCGATGTTGGTCTTGGCAGGTAGCACTGTCGTTTTTGAATGAGGCCAACGCGGGCCTCCTCTACTTTCTTCCGCTCTTGTGCCAGTCAGCTAAAAATTGCGCCTGGCCCTTGTCCGTCAAGGGATGGTTGAATAACTGATCGATCACCTTAAGCGGCATCGTCGCAATGTCAGCTCCCATTCGAGCGGCTTCAATTACATGGATAGGATGTCGAATACTGGCAGCCAGAACTTCAGTCTTCCATTCGTAGTTGCTATAGACGTCAATAATGTCCTGGAGAAGCAGGAGACCGTTTTCCCCGATGTCGTCGAGCCGGCCAAGGAAAGGGCTGATGAAGGAAGCTCCCGCTTTGGCCGCCATAATTGCCTGTGCGGCCGAGAAACAAAGGGTCACGTTCACTTTAATCCCTTCGCCGGACAATTGACGAGTCGCCTTTAAGCCTGCGCGCGTCAACGGACACTTTATGACAACGTTCTTGGCAATCTTTGAATATTCGCGTCCTTCACGCAACATGCCGTCTGTGTCCTCGCTGGTGCATTCAGCGGACACGGGCCCCTTAACGATCTCGCAAATAGCTGCGATGTGTTCCTTGAAATCGACGTTCCCCTCCTTCGCAATCAAAGTAGGATTGGTTGTAACTCCGTCGGCGATTCCGAAAGACGCGGCCTCGCGAATTTCATCGAGATTTGCAGTGTCAAGAAAAAATTTCATAAAAGACCTCCAGTGATTATGCCAACGAATCTGCGAAATGGATTAACCTGGCCGGCCAGAGATCGCATCACAGATCGTATTTCGTAGCACTCCTATTCCTTCTATCTCAACTTCAACGATATCTCCATCCTTCATTGGAGAAACTCCAGCCGGGGTTCCGGTGGCAATCAGATCCCCCGGATGAAGAGTCATGATGCCGGCGATATACCGAATCAAAAAGGGAACTGAAAAAGCCATGTCTGAAGTGCGACCGTTTTGTTTTACTGTTCCGTTGACCCGCGTAGTAACGACCAGCTTCAGGGGATCCAGCCCGTTCACAATGAAGGGCCCTACCGGGCAAAACGTGTCGAAAGACTTCGCCCTCGTAAACTGCACGTCCTTGCGTTGCAGGTCGCGTGCGGTAACATCGTTAACGCACGTATATCCCAGCACATAACTCAGGGGATCTTCGCTGCTCGCAATATTGCGCGCTCGTCGCCCAATCACCACTCCCAACTCACCTTCATGTTCGACTTGCTTCGACTCCGGTGGCAGCTCTATGCAATCGCCATTTGCAATCACCGCTGATGGCGCTTTGAGAAAAAGCAGAGGCTCATCGGGCATTTTGTTTCCCAGCTCAGCCGCGTGCTCCCGATAATTTCGTCCCACACAAACAATCTTTGAAGGCACCACGGGAGCAAGGAACTTCACTTCCTCAATAGGGATTGATGTCGCATTCCGCGGCCAATCAAGGCCAAACTGTTGCCCCTCTTCGAGCGGCCAGGCTTTTCCATCCTCAACAAACGCGTAGCGCGGATTCTCCAACGTCTTATGCGTAACACGGCAGACTTTCATTTACTTATGGCACAGTCTCAGAAACCACTTCGGAAGGCGCACTAACGTTCCCCACCTGGTCCACCGCTGTTAAATAGTAATAATACGTTTTCCCCGATTCGACTTTTTCATCCTGAAAAGTTGTTTGCGTCAGCAGTTCGCGATTCAGTTTGCTCCACTGTTCCTTCGGTAGATTCGGGTCGGTCGAACGATAGATGTTATATCCGGCGACGTCCGGCTCCGGGTTTCCCGGGAAGAACAACGACAGCCGGCCGGGCGCAGCAGCAACTGTGATAGATGTGGGGGCCGACGGTGGGAAGACATCGCGTGGAGAAACTGAAATAGAATTTGAATTCAAACTTTCCACCTGGCTACCTTGTGTCCCCAGCGACACTGAACGCACCACATAGCGATAGCTGTCGCCAAACTTGAAGTTCTTATCGACATACTGCGTACCTGAAACCAGCTGACCATTAATGGGCGCCTGTCCGTCTTCACTTTCAGACTCTGCCACTCGATAGACGTTGTAGCCGAGCAGGTTAACGGGAGTTGACCCATCAATATTCGCTGCCGGAGGTTGCCACGAGATGGTGATGGCGTCTTCGCTAACTTCCTTTCCCGTAGCGATCATCGTGGGTCCCTGGGCAATTCGAGCCGCCGGCTCAAGCAGAAGAAAATTAGAAAAAGCGGCGCGCTGTCCTGAGGCGTTGACATAGCGAATAGCATAACGCAAACGTGCCGGCTCTCCAGCGAGCTCAAGCGTGTCAGTATAGGTAAGAACATCGGCCCCACTCTTTATTTGTTCAAATGTGACCGACCCAACCAGAGTGGATCGTGCCGAGAATTCTTCTTCAGTCAACCCCAGGGGAGCGCGCGGCTTCTCAGCCAGGCGGTATACGTCGATGCGCCGAATACTCTGCACGCTTTCATCCGGTGCATTTCGGGGCGGGGCCGGCCAGTTGAGGATCACTTGATTGCCTCGTTGTACTCCAGAAAGCAGTTCCGTGCGCTGTTGCACGCGCTCAATTGGCGGCAATGGCGGTCGCCGCTTACCGCAATTGATTAGGCAAAAAGCAGAAGGTAGAAGGCAGAAAACGAGCACCAGCCGCCATTGGGCCAGTGG
>JALYTI010000159.1 GCA_030854375.1 Acidobacteriota bacterium
ATTTCCGGGGGATATTGAGCGGTAGTTTGACCGCGTAAAGCAGAAGGCTTGGTGGAGGGGAGGAGGTTGTATTGCGAAAAGTGGTCTCACCCTCAGGACAGGCTAGATTCTACAGATTTTGGGTGAGTGTGGCAAACAAGTTTTTACCTTACCGTAAATCTATGAACTCTAAGGGGTTGGGTGAGTTTGGCTGAAGTTTTAAGGGGATTAAGAGTACGCGCCCATCCAGGTCCAGAGGGCGCGCACTTCCGGGAATCTTTGCAATCGGGTCAGTACCGAGCGGGCTTACGTCGCCCTTTGCGAATTCCATAAGTGTAAACAGCCGCACCACCACCCCCAGCGACGGCTCCAATAACAGCTCCCTTCTTTCCGCCGGCGACGCCCCCGATCAACGCGCCAGCGCCTGCGCCCGCTGCCGTAGTCAGCTTATCGCGATGCTTGGCCCAGAAGCTCCGCCCGTGCTTGTGTCCATCCCCTATGCAACTGTAATGGGTATGGGAGGCGTTGCCGTGCCGGTGCCTGAAATTGCCGCAGGTCTTGGCCGACGCGGGCACTGCCAGGAGCACCATGAACGTTAAAACAACCAGTATTGAAAGTATCTTTCTCATTAATTCTTCCTTTCGACGTAAACGCCGCTACGGGAGAGATGGTTTATTACGAGGGGCTTGCAAGGCAATTCTATTGATCCGGGATGTGCTTTGTCGAGGCGATATACTTCCGCCGTACATGGGTGGCGACTAAACGTTATGAATTGAGTTCCAGATTGACCCAGGCAAATCAGGGGAAAGATGGTGCCGGAGGTCGGACTCGAACCGACATGAGTTTGACCTCGCCAGATTTTGAGTCTGGTGCGTATACCAATTTCGCCACTCCGGCTTCGCGGGAAAGAATAATAATTCGAGTTGTTTGTGGATCGCAACCGCACGTGCTTTGTCTGGACTCCCAGCTTCCTGCAGACCTCTTATTCTGTTTCCGTGGAACAAATCTTTGACCCGCTGGATAGGTACTGTTATTTTGCTTCGCAAACGTGAAAGCAAAAATCCTTTTGGAAGCGAAACATTCCCCGAGAGAACATAACGGACGAACGCGGTCCGCCAGTGTGGCGACTTCAATTAATTCGGCAGATTATCCTGAAGGTTCCTCGGAATCTTTTTCGGAAGGTCAAAGGAGCGACAGATCGCTGAAGCCACCTTTGAAGTGGGCAGGCGGGAAACGTTGGTTGCTGCCTCACCTCGCACCGCTCTGGCAATCACATTCCTCCAGGCGATACGTTGAGCCCTTCTGCGGTGGACTCGCGGCCCCGCTCGGTTTGAGACCGGAACGTGCCCTCTTGAACGACATCAATCCCCACCTCATAAATTTTTACACTCATCTGCAGCGAGGTCTGGAACCAACTATCGAAATGACGAATGAGGAGGCGAGTTTCTACGCGCATCGCAGCCGTTTCAACAAATTGATCGACGACGGCAAATGGCGGGACGCTGAAGCGGCTCAGCTCTTCTATTATCTCAACCGCACTTGCTTCAATGGTCTGTGCCGGTTTAACCAGAGCGGTGGATTCAATGTTCCATTTGGCAGACATAAGTCGATCACCTATGTCACTGACTTCTCGCAGTTCTGTCGAGTGTTTGAGAACTGGACCTTCACCAACAACGATATTGGTTCACTGGCAATCGAGCCGTCCGATTTCGTCTACGCGGATCCACCGTATGACGTGGAATTCACAACCTACTCCGCCGGAGGCTTTAGCTGGGACGACCAGGTTCGGACCGCAGAATGGCTGGCGGCGCATTCCGGTCCTGTCGTGCTCTCGAATCAGGCTACAAACCGCATCGTCGAGCTTTATACGAAGCTGGGATTTACAATTAATTACCTGGCTGGACCACGCAGGATTAGTTGTACGGGAGATCGAACGGCTGCACGCGAAGTTTTGGCGGTAAGGAATTTGTGAACGTTAACGACCGTGCCGCAGGCCTCTTGCTAACCTCTGCTGAGCTTTTTTGAACTCAATGGATACTTCGGAAAAAGCATGGCTGCCGGACCTGATCTATACAGGCAACCGCTTTCAATCCAACATAGCCATTGTATGCGACCACGCCGGACAGATTCTGCGGCTCGTTCCCGCTAATGATGCGAAGGGTGCGATCCCTCTCAACAACCGCGCGATCCTGCCGGGTTTAGTCAACGCTCATTCGCATGCGTTTCAACGTGTGATTCGCGGGCGCACGGAATATCGCACAAATACCAACGACACCTTTTGGACATGGCGCGAGATGATGTATAGCGCTGCCACTCGTCTCAGCCCGGACGATGTCTACGACTCTTCGCGCATGGCGTTTTTAGAAATGATATTGAGCGGCATTACGGCCGTGGGCGAATTTCATTATCTTCATCATGGGCCAGACGGCGTCGCTTACGATGATCCGAATCTGATCGCCAAAGAGGTCGTGCGCGCGGCTGGAGATGTGGGCCTGCGCATCGCACTGCTGCGAGTGGCTTACGCACGTTCCGGTTACAAGACGGAAACAAATCCCCGACAACTTCGCTTCATCGAAGAGACTCCTGAAGCTTATTTGAAAAACGCGGAACGACTGATTACCGATGTCGGCCACGGAAACGCCTGGGTAGGTATCGCGCCGCACAGCGTGCGCGCGTTGCCGCTGAATTATTTGAAGCAAGTGATTGACTTCGCCAACAAACGGAAACTTCCTGTGCACATGCACGTGGCGGAACAGCCGGAGGAGGTTACTGCGTGCATTGAAGAGTATGGCAGGTCGCCCGTGGCGTTGCTCGCTACGGAAGGTCTGCTGAGCAAGCGGTTCACAGGTATCCACTTGATCCACGTCTCACCAAAAGCTATCCACATGCTCGCCGGGGCTGACGCGATGGCTTGTGCATGTCCCACCACCGAACGAAATCTCGGTGATGGCGTCGTTCCGGTCGATGCATATTTCAAACAAGAAGTGCGCGTTGCCCTGGGAACCGATAGCCAGGTAGAAATCGATCTGCTTGAGGATGCTCGCGAGCTGGAATATCACCTGAGACTTCAGAAGATTGAACGTACAGTTTTGGCCCCTGCTAATGACGATGGACACTCGGCGCTCGCGGCACGGCTGTTTGATTGCGCCACCGTCAACGGCGCCGCGAGCATTCAAGCCCTGGGAGGGACTTTGGAACCCGGGCGTCCTGCAGATTTCTTCACGATTGATCTCGATGATCCTGCAATTGCCGGAGCTTCGCGAGAAGATCTTCTTTCGAGTATCGTCTTCTCGATGTCGAGAACCGCTGTCAGAGATGTTGTGGTGGGTGGCAAGCCGATTGTTGAGTCTGCGAGACATGCTCAGCAGGAAGACATAGTTGAGAAATTCAAAGCATTGCAGAAGAGGCTGTGGGATTGAAACGGTTCTGTATTTGTCTTCCACTTCCAGAGTCGTGCTAACGTCATCATGACTGTTCAAGAAACACTCGCTCAACTCGTCAGTATCGACTCCGTCTCATCGCGTTCAAATTCAAAGATCATCGAGTATCTGGAGGTTCGGTGCGAACGGATGGGTCTGCACGTCAAGCGATTTCCCTACGCGGATGAAAACGGTGTCGAAAAAATAAACTTGATCGCTCTCGCTGGCGTGGAGTTCGCCGTTAATACGGAATCCAGTACGGAGGTTGAGCTTGCGCTGGTTGGCCACACCGACACTGTTCCATACGATCCCAGGTGGAATGAGGCCCTACAACTCACCGAACGTGAAGGAAAACTTTACGGTCGCGGCGCGTGTGACACAAAAGCATTTATCGCCGCGGCTCTTACCGCGATTGAAGCCATTGATCTAAAAAAACTGACCCACCCCTTAGCTCTTATTTTCACCGCGGATGAAGAGATTGGGTTGCTGGGTGCCAAGCGATTGGCAGACGCGCAGGTTTTGCGTTCGCGCTACAGTATTGTTGGGGAGCCTACTTCACTACGGCCCATGCGCGCCGGCAAAGGTTATTGTCTGGCAGAAATTATCGTGAGAGGTCGAGAAGCCCATAGCGCTTATCCGGACCTGGGTGCCTCCGCAATCTTTCGTGCGGCAAGACTCATTACTCAAATCAAAGACCTCGGGGATGAACTCAAGACAGAACAGCGCGCCGCATTCGATCCGCCTTTCACTACTCTCAACGTCGGTTTAATCCGCGGCGGGAACGCAAAGAATGTAATTCCCGGCGAGTGCCGCTTCACGCTCGAATGGCGTCCCATCCCCGGCCAGGAACCGGCCCGATTACTCGCTCTACTTTCTGCAGCAATCGAAAAACAGAAAACAATCGATCCCGGGTTCGCTTGCGAAGTGGATGCGGGACGCATGGATCAGGGATTCGAAACCTTGCCCGACGCAGCGCTCGTCCGAATGCTCGAAAAAATCTCCGGGCAGCAGGCAGGAACGGTAGCGTTCGGCACCGAAGCCGCACAAATGGCAGAATTGGGCGCAGAAGCGGTAGTACTGGGCCCTGGGGATATTCGCGTGGCGCATCAAACGGGTGAATTCGTTCCTATTAATGAGCTGCAGAAGTGCGTCGACATAATAAGGAAGGCTGTAGAGGCGTTTTGCTTTTAGTTTGCCCGGCTGAATTGCGGTTCGATCGGTCCTATGAGGTCAGTACCACCACGCGGTAGCGGGTGGGTCCGTTGCGTCAGTGCTCAATCAGGCCTAATACCCTCCAGGCCCACCCGCTACCGCGTGGTGGTACTGACCTCATGGTCCGGATCGTCCTACCAGGGAAAGCACATCAAACTGCATGAGGCCGCGGAGGCAACTGGTCATGACTTTATTCCATCGGAACTGTCATACTTTCAAACCCGGCAAGCCCGCTTAATATATGAACCGCATTACTAATAACCTTTTGTCTCTTGCGACAGTCGTTGCCGTGGCCTTTTTTTGGTCGTTGACTACCGCGGCACAGTCTCCACAATCAACTCCGCCGCTCACGAGTCGCGAAATAGTGACCCTCGTCTACCAGCTGCCGAAGCATCCGCAACAACGAGACGAGATCGTAGAAGAGATCCGCAAACGCGGCATTGCATTTCCGCTTACCGACGGAATGCGTTCACTAGTGGCGAGTAAGAGTGGGAACGATGCGCTATTACGCCGCACGCTGGATGAGGCTGAGCGCCGAAGAGTAAATCCCGCCGCTTCTGCTCGCCCTCCGGAGGCGGAAGCAAATGAGTTGTTAGATCGCACGCGTGCAGCGACACTGTCGGCAGCGGAGGCAATGCCCGACTTCATAGTCAAGCAACTCATCAAACGTTCTATTGCATACGGCACGACGAACAATTGGATGCCGCAGGATAATCTCACCATTGCAGTTGGTTACAGAGCCAACGCAGGGGAGCAATACAGAGTGCTCGCCGTGAATGGCATGCCGTTGAGCCAGCAAGTAAGAGAAAGCAGGGATTACAGCAAAGACGTGGCACCTGGTGCGACCTCCAGTGGCGTGGAATATATTTCCGCGGTAGCGGACGTTCTTAAGCCAACATCCAAAACTACATTTAAGCTGGTAGATACAGACTTGATCCAGGGTCGCCGCACTTTGGTTTTCGAATATCAAATAGAAAAAGCCTTTTCCCAACTCAACTTAAAAGCCGGCGAAGCTTCGGCAAATGTGGGGTCGCGAGGGCGAGTGTGGATAGATCGAGAAACTGATCGCGTGCTGCGTTTCGAGCAGATTGCCACAGAAATACCTGGCGACTTTCCCATCACTGCGGCCAGCAGCATCATCGACTACGACTGGGTCACTATTGGCGATCGCAAGTATTTGCTGCCTACGCACTCTGAGATTTTGCTTACGAATGTCACCCGAAGCACGACAATCCAGAGTCGCAACGAAATTCGCTTTCGCGGTTACCAGAAGTTTGGCGCAGAGCTGAAGGTGATCGATGAAATCGATGAAAAGGATTTTCCCCCAGACAAGCCATAGATCATTTGTTTAGGCTGTTCCCATCGAGTCCGCCCACTCAAGGGCGAAACAACG
>JALYTI010000688.1 GCA_030854375.1 Acidobacteriota bacterium
TCGAGTTTATCGCGGCCTCAATGGTTTTTTGTCCAGTGGGATCGCGCGAGGTATATCGCCGTCATCAAGCGGATTCTGAGCGTTCTGTGGTTGAATTTTCGGCGGACTGCCGCGTAATCCCGGTGGGAGTTTTGGCGTTGGTATTCTGACAGTGGCGATAGGCTCAGTGCGACGGAGAATCGCTCCACCTCCACCCGCTACCCAGATGTTGAATCCTCCGCGATAAGCGACAGAAAAAAGAGGTGAGCTGGTGATAGTAGGTTGAACCTGCCACGTCGCTCCCGCGTCTTTGCTGTGAATAATTCGTCCCTGCTCGCCGGTTACCAGTACATCGTCCCGTCCCTCCAGAGCTACTGCAAAAAGATTCGTGCTGATACCGCTCTCCAGGTCTTTCCAGGTTGCTCCACCATCATCGGTGCGCAGAATTAGTCCGTGAGCGCCTACGGCATAACCTCGTTGCCCGTCGGCAAACGCCAGCGCATAAATCCACTCCTTCAAATTCTTATCAACCCGGTTCCACGTTTCGCCGGCGTCTTCCGTGCGCAGGATTGTTCCATTGGAGCCGACCGCGATACCGTGCTGCTGATCGATGAAGCTCACATCTTCAAGCCAATTGAATGTATTTGTCCGTTGCACGCGCCACGTTTGTCCACCATCATCGGTGTGCAAAATGATTCCGCGCGCACCCACAATCCAACCTTTCTCCGGCGAAATAAAATGAACGCTAAAAAGGTCTTCGGTTGCTTCCAGTGGCACCGGAGTCCAGGACACACCGCCATTCGTGGAGCGAATTATCGTTCCATGGTCCCCAACCGCCAGTCCCACGTGTTGGTTCAGAAACTGGATCGAATTTAAGCGATTAGTAGTTCCCGACGGACGCACTGTCCAGTTTTTCCCACCGGAACTTGTGAAGAGCAATTTTCCGCGCGACCCGACCGCCCAACCGTGGGAGTTATCCAAAAAGAAAATATGAGACAGATCTTCACGCCCGCCTTCGGTCAAACGACGCCAGGAAAGACCGCCATCATCCGTGCGCACCACCAAACCGTCCTCTCCCGCCGCCCAGCCGACGGTTTCATCAGCGAAAAAGAGAGTCGTAAGTTTCGGACTGGTGCGAACATTCACGGGCAACCAGATCGTGCCACCATCCGCAGTCGTCAAAACTACTCCGCTCTCTCCCGACGCCCATCCGTGATCCTTGTCGGTAAAGAAAACTGAGAAAAGATCTGTCGTTACGAAGGTATTCAGCGGTCGCCAGGTCACGCCCCCATCGTCGGTTTCAAGGATCGTCCCCTGGTATCCAACGACTACGGCGCGCTTGGGAGAAACAAAAGAAACTCCGGTCAATGCTACATTGCCGAGACCACGATGCGGTTTCCAATCAGCGCCGCCGGTATTTGTCACCAACAGCGTGCCTCGCGAACCCACGGCAATGCCTGTCTTACTGTCGAAAAATGCTACGGAGAAAAGGTGCGCGGTTGTATGAGAAGTCTGGACCTTCCAGGTAACGCCCCCATCAGTAGTCGCGATGATTGCGCCGAAAGTTCCGGCGGCCCACCCGTGCAATGGATCCTCGGGAGCGAAGGTGATGGAAAACAGATGATCCCTAATACCGGTTGATCTGGTTTCCCACTTGTTGCCGCCGTTTGACGTAGTGAGAATCAACCCGCCCGCACCCGAAATTACCGCGCGCGACTTATCCTTAACATGAAGGCCATACAGAGTAGTGTTGACTGGCGACAATTGTTCTTCCCACTCAAACCCACCGTTGCTCGTGCGAAGAATCGCCCCGTTACTTCCAACCGCCCAGCCATGTCGCTTATCGGCGGCGAACTTAATTGAGGTGATAGTGTTTCCCTGAGGCAGGGGATTTTGCCATTCCCATCCTGGCGATTGTTGCGCCATTGACGCAACGGGGAATGCAAAAGCAAGACAAGCGCAACTCAGCAAACCCGCCACATACCAAAAGTGAGCCGGCGACGGAAACACCAATCTGCGGATTGAGCGAACGAGAGGCATTCTTGACGATGCGGACGAGGTTTATGTATTCCGGGGAAACCTTAGGTTATTAGAAGGCAGAATTATAGAGATCCTGGCATG
>JALYTI010000689.1 GCA_030854375.1 Acidobacteriota bacterium
ATGGAGCACTGCGTGGAAGTCTAACCCCAGGGCACGTCGGGCAGCCTGGCTGGACGGTAACGAAGAGCGTAAACCAAAGCGGCGACGAGTCGCCGCACTCCAAAAACTACGACTTCGCTTTTGACAACGAAAAACCGGCGCACCAGGTCTTCATGCAGGACTACGCCATCGATCGCGCTCCGGTCAGCAATCGAGAATATTTAGAATTTATTCGCGACGGCGGTTACCAGGATTATCGTTGGTGGTTTTCGGAAGGGTGGGAGGCAGTTAACCGAGAACAATGGCAAGCCCCACTTTACTGGGAACTACAGGACGACAAATGGATGATTCGCGACTTTTCTGGCTTGCACTTAGTAGAAAGCAAGGAACGCGAACCCGTTTACCACGTCAGCTATTTCGAGGCATCGGCGTTTGCCAAATGGGCAGGCAAACGTTTGCCCACGGAAGCCGAATGGGAGAAAGCTGCGTGCTTCAATCACAAAGCCGGGGAAAGAAGAGATTTTCCGTGGGGCAATGAGAGGCCGGATGAGCTAAAGGCAAATCTATTTGAAAACGGTCTCTGGACAGTGGCGCCGATCGGCGCTTTTCCTGCCGGGCAGAATATCTATGGCTGTCATCAAATGATAGGAGACGTTTGGGAATGGACAACGTCCGACTCCGTTCCCTATCCCGGATTTAAATCAGAGTTTGACGAATACAACGACAAATGGTTCGTAAACCAAAAGGTTTTGCGGGGCGGCTCTTTCGCGACGCCTCAATCCCATATCCGCTCGACGTACCGCAATTTCTTTCATGCGCATGAACGCTGGATGATTTCAGGCTTTCGCTGCGCGAAGGATGTTTGAGGGAGGACGGCCCGTGCACGATTTCGCGTCTTGATCTGAAGTTAGCCCCACAAAATGAGTGCCAACGACACTAATCAATTGAAACAGCACGCGAAGGACTTACTGCTGGAAGAGTACCGCTATTATACGGATTCGTTCTGGAAAAATGAGCAAACCGGCGAAACGCGAGTGAACTGGTTTATTGGAATTGTTACCGCCGCGGCAGGCGGGTTAGTGGGCCTGACGAGTACCCCAAGCCGCCCGCACGGAGAACCGCTCCGATTGATTTTCGTCGCGAGTTTGTTTGCGTTATTGTCATTTGGGATTATCACACTCTTCAGAATCATAAAGCGTAACATAGTCAGCGATACCTACAAGCGAGCCGCTGACCATATTCGAGAGATATTTAGTGATCACTTCGATGGCGATCACATTTTGCTTCACTACCATCCATTTGGGAAAAAGAAAAAAGGAGGCGACAAAGGTGTAGCACGCAGGCTCGGCGGATTGACACATACCGTCTTGACTATCACCAGCCTTCTTCTTGCGGGCCTTGTGGCTGCACTCGTCTTTCCATTACATAGCGATCCCTTGAGCAGACGGTTGTCCGGCACTTACATGGCTGCAACTGTCGCCTTTGCCCTGGCCTTTGCAGGACAATTCTTCTGGGTCAAGCGAATCGACAAAACATCCAGGCTGAAGCTTCGCGCGCGCGACGCGACCCACGCAGGCGGAGTTGTGTACCGGTTTCAAAACGCAACACTTCAATACCTACTTGTTGGCCCAAAGCACGAGGTCGCGAACGAGTGGATTTTTCCCAAGGGTCATATTGATCCAGGTGAAGAATCCTGGAAAGCGGCGATGCGCGAAGTTCGCGAGGAGACCGGCGTTCTGGCGCAGGTTATTTGTCTGGCGGGAAGAGATGAGTTCCAGGCAGGCGATGAGAAGGTGGTCGCCAAATACTACTTGATGGAATCTTTCGCTGAAGTGGAGCCGGAGGAATCACGGCGCCTCGGTTGGTTTAATTTTGACGAGGCGCTTACATTGCTCACTCACACTGAGAACAAACATCTTTTGCAGGAAGCCGAGCGAAAGCGCCGAAATGTATCCGGACAACAGAATGACTCCCAACAGCCCTGACTCACGCGCGCCAGGTTGATTCAAACTCGCTTCTTTTCGAGTCCGTAAATGCCGCTCGTTTCTCAGCTCTCTTATGAAAATTTATTTTGCAGGGTCAATCCGCGGCGGGCGCCACGACGCTGCGTTGTATTATGA
>JALYTI010000690.1 GCA_030854375.1 Acidobacteriota bacterium
ATCTGAGGCTGTGCGGGCCTTGTCAGATTTGTCCATTACCTCGCAGCTTAGTAGCCGATCCGCAAAACCATGCGGCACGAATACGTAATCAAGGCGAAGATGCGGGTCCCAAACCGGAAAGGTATAGCCTTTTTCCGCCGGATGAAGAGTGCGATATCCATCCACGTAACCAGAGTCGCACATCACCTGAATGGTTTCGCGTTGAATGTCGCGACCGCTGATCCAAACGAGTCCGCGAATCCACGCCGGCATGCGACGCACATCCAGGATTTCCCCGACCGCGAGCGTGTTGAAGTCCCCAACAAGAATGTGAAAGCCGTGCTGATGCCTTTCAATGCTTTTCAATAGTGCACGAATCTCTCGTACCCTTCGTCGTTCACCCCATTTAGAAAACATCGAGCTTAAGTGCAGACCAAAGATGGGGGCCTCGCCGCCTGCCAGTACAATTTCCAGGAAGGAGTGTTTAGCGCCGGCGGGGTAGTGCCATTCGTGGTGCGCTATCTCCAAACGACTGATGCAACCAATGGAATGCTCGCGCCGGGCTGCCCAGAAAGGTAACTCCGTGGCAAGAGCCAGACGACTAATGATGTCCGGGTCGATCGCTTCCTGAAACACGACCAGGTCGGGGCTGACCTCGCGAATTACTTCCGCGAGTTCTCTCTCGCGTTTTCGTCCTCCGAAGCGAATGTTATAGCTGAGCAGCTTAACAATCACGGAGCTTTCTGCGCCTCTATCACGGTGCAGTAAGGCTCATCGAACAGGACGTCGCGTGAGTAAAGTATGAAGTTTGAGGTTGCCTGAAAGTTTACAGGCCGGCCCGCGAGTTTTTGTAGCTCCTCGCGTAAGGGATTAAGCCCGGGCGCGATCAAGGGATCTTCATCACATAGTGGTTTCGTGTGGAGAACCGGAATGTAGAATGCGTCTTCGTTCCAGAATTCCATAACCTTATCTCCAATGAGCGTAACATCGAGATCACTTGTTCCGCGGCCGTCGGCGTCAAATGGTTCGCCGTCTTCAAAACGCTTATTGGTAACCACACTTCCTCGCAGCGCCACGCCGGTGCCTTCAGGCAAGCCCGCCTTTAAGGTTGCGCAAAACTCGCGATACTTGAGCGCGTCTCCATCAAACGCAAGCCGCACAATTCGCTCTTCCATTTGCTCATCGGTCATGTCTCTCACGCTGTGGTTCTTAGCCATCTGTTATCCCCCCACGATCGATTAGTCGTTATTGTTGCGATGAATATGGTTTCCGACTTATTTTATACAGCCTTCGTAACTTCCCAGTCGAGCTATGGTCATAAACATTCGCCTTGCCACAGTGGAAGACACTCCTGCACTTCAGGACTTGATACGAGAATCGGTGACTGTCATAGGCACTCGGTATTATACTTCTAAGCAAATCGCGAGCGCTCTTTCACACGTTTTTGGAGTTGATACACAACTGATCAGCGATGGAACTTACTTTGTCGCCGAGGTTGAAAAAGAAGTTGCGGGCAGCGGCGGATGGAGTAAACGAAAAACATTGTTCGGGGGTGATCAGTCAAAAACAAAAGGAATAGACGCGCTTCTGGATCCGGCCACAGAATCCGCTCGAATTCGGGCCTTTTATGTTAGTCCGCGCTGGGCGCGCAAAGGAATTGGCAGCCGTATATTGCTGTCGTGCGAGGAAGCGGCACGCAACGCCGGCTTCAATCGCGTCGAGCTGGTGGCGACCTTACCCGGGTTGCCTTTCTATATCGCCCGGGGTTATGAGACTGCCGAAGGTCTTCCAATAGAAACGCCCGACGGTGAATCGTTACCAGCCTTTCGTATGGAGAAGTCATTGAAGTCCGGGGTTAATTATCACGCTTAGTCGATCAGAGCGCGTTGACCAAATTGGAGGTTACTCAAAGTGGCTATCAACTCAGCTGCCAGCTCAACCGGCTGGAAAGATTTTCTGGAGGATTTTAGCGAGACACTCGCAAGCGCTCAACAGCAGTTGCTAAAGATTTCGGAATCTCAAAGTCTAGTTCCCCGCGCGGAAGGTAAATGGTCACCCAAAGAGATCGCCGGACACCTGATTGATTCTGCGGCAAACAATCACCTGCGTTTTGTACGCG
>JALYTI010000691.1 GCA_030854375.1 Acidobacteriota bacterium
GTTCGTTGTACTCGATTTTTTCGAACGCGAATCCAATCCTGAGCGAGTGGTTTCCTCTTGTAACAAAAGCATCGTCATATACCTGATAGGAATTCTGAACGTGACGAAAGAAAGAGTTACCCCCCACACCCACAGCATCGTTTATTCCCGGTACCGTGATGATTGCTGATGCTCTACCCGGCGCGCTCCCAAGAGCAGTGTCCGCGGCCACAGGGTTAAGGGCGGGGCCCGCCACATTAACGGCACCCTTCGTCCGGTTATAGCCCACCCGGAATGAATTGATGAAGCTTTGACTGAACGTATGCGTCTCTTCGATGGCAATCATTTGCCGCCGCGTACGGTTCGGAAAGACAACGTTATTCAAGGCGTCCGGAATGCTCAAGCTCCCATTGTCGAACAAATAGGTGCCAAACAAACTATCATTTCTCGAAATCCGGTGGTCGATGCGGCTTGTAAAAAAGTCTTCCGTAAATCTTTGACTCAGGGAGGTCGAGAAAATCCCCGTATCTCCATTTCCCAGTAGTCCTCCATTGGGTAATGGATACAACTTGAGAAAAGGAATGATCGCCGGGTGGACGGTTACAGCCCCGGCGGCAAGCTGTCCCTGTCTGGCAGCCGCCGATGGCACATTAACAACACTGGTGATACCCTGCGCCCGCCGGATGGCCTCGTAGTCGGCGAAGAAAAAAGTCTTGTTCTGGATGATTGGACCACCGAGTGAACCGCCGAACTGGTTGCGGCGTAGTGGTGGCTTTGCCTTGTCAAAAAAATTCCGGGCATCCAACGCATCGTTGCGGAAAAATTCGTAGGCGGAGCCGTGAATCGAGTTCGATCCAGAGCGAGTGACAGCGTTGATCACTCCCCCTGATGTTCGGCCATATTCGGCCGTGTAATTGCTCACCAGTACTGAAAATTCCTTGATTGCATCGGCGCCGAGATTTACGCCGCCAGCGCTACCGGGCGCGCCGTTGGTGTAGTCGTTAATACTCACCCCGTCGATTCGATAGTTATTTTCCTGGGGACGATGACCGGTGATAGTCAGTTCATCACCGTAGCCACGGTTGCCGCGAGAGGCCGTGCCCCCACTCTGGTATTGGGTTCGGATACTCGAAATCCCGGGTTGTAGTGTTGCCAGGCTGGTCCAGTCGCGGCCGTTGAGCGGTAACTCGACAATCGTTCGCTCAGTAACGACTGCGCTTATTGTCGGAGTCGTGGTGTCTACGACCGGGGGTTCATTTGAGACGGTAACGGAAGCGCCAACAGCGCCGGCAGCCAGCTTCAAGTCGATCGTCAAATCTGCGCCGACTGTCAGCGTGATACCTTTCTGAAGAAAGGAAGTGAAATTTGTAGCCGACGCGGTAATCTCATATTCGCCAGGCAAGAGGTTGGACGCCCGGTACACGCCTTCTTCGTTCGCGGCCAGTTGGGTAGTGACCCCGGTCGCCGTATTCCGAATCGCGACTTGTGCGCCCGGAACGACTGCACCGTTGCTGTCCATCACTCTGCCGGAGATGGCCCCTCCGGAAACCTGGGCGCTAACGGCAAGAGGTATTAGCAGAATGACGAGAAGTCCCAGGACGTGGGCGAATTTGTGAAAGTTGATAGACATGTCGAGCCCCCTCTCTGCGTTGAAGTCGAAGATTTGTTTAGAGCAACGGACAAAAGAACACATTGATCAAATACTGGGCGATTACAGTCAATCCGGCCCGGACGAGTGTTATGGCGCGTGGCTCTCTAAATCTTTCGGAGCGCACGTTTTTCGATGACTTGCGCCGGTCAGAGTCCGGTTATATGATTCGCCGTTGGATGGGCAATGAAGTCAAGATATTCCGCGAGATTTGGTAACGATGTTTGTTTGAGATGCCGACTTCCAATTTTCATAATGCGCCGGAAACGATTGCAGAAGTCAAGACGATGACACACTCATAGCCCGACACGCCGCAGAAGTCTTTAGAGAAGTTTTGTAAAAGCCTTAAAAGCGCTCTAATAAGTCTTAAAAATTTCTTACAGACCATAATGTTTGCGCAGGTTCAGGAGAAATATGAATTCGGGCCTTTCCGCCTCGATCCAGCGGAACACACGCTCCTGCGCGGAGA
>JALYTI010000160.1 GCA_030854375.1 Acidobacteriota bacterium
AGCAATCTTTCTCTGAAGTTCGCTAAGTCCGGCGCGCACGGCGGCAAGTTCCGCGCTCATTTCCTTTTTGGGTTCGGCTCGCTTCTGCTTTGAAGGCGCGTCATTGGATACTCGTCGAGCAATTCGTTCTGCAATCTCGCGAGCCTGATCCAATTCCGTGCTCATATTGGTAGGACAGACATTCCTGTCTGTCTCTTAGTCAGAATGACGGGCACGAATGCCTGTCCGCAAGACAGACAAGGATGTCTGTCCTACAAGACAGGCAGGAATGCCTGTCCTACTCGTCTTTCAGCAAATCGATATAATCCACGACACCCACTATCGCTGAATCGATGGCTGCGCCGGCCTTTCCCGTCGACGCAGTCGATGCGCCCCACCCCTCCTGGACGATCAAGACTGTGTCGCCTACACCGGCATCAACGGCGTTCAGCGCCAGTACCGTCATCGCAGTTTCGTCTCCCTCGGGTGTGATCTGCTGGCAGAGCATTATGCTCGCGTTCTCGTAACGGTGATTTTTCTGGGTGGCAACAATGTTCCCAAGAACGTGGGCAAGAATCATTTAGTCTTCCAGCGGCTTCGCCGCCCGATGTGCGAAATGGGTATGCCTTTATCCCTGCGTCACGTGCGCATCCGAATCAACGATAGCAATAATTGTGCAGTCTGTCGGCGTGTCTTCCCTTTTGAAGGGAAAACTTGCCTCTTTTCCACGACACCAAAAAACTAATTCCCCGACACCTGCTCCCACGGAGTCAACAGCAACCATAGCCTTGCCGAATGGTTGCAGGTCCTTGTTTAAGGTTTGAACGACAAGAAGCTTACGACCCTCAAGCGAGTCGTTCTTGATGGTTGCTACCACCGTTCCGATGACGCGAGCAAGTTGCATAATTAGTAAATCGTGAATGGTGAATTCGAAAGGCGGCGTTTTCGACTCAATATCGATTTACGATTCACTCGTCTTTGGTGATGTCCACCGTATCGATCACCCCAACGATAGCTGCATCGACAGGAGTGTCCTTCATTCCCTGCGCCAGTCGCGCGCTTGAGCCCGCGACTACCAACACTCTTTCATGAAAGCCCGCGCCCACGGTATCAACGGCGACCACATAGCCTGTCGTATCGGTGCCGTCAACATTGACAGGACGCACGATAAGCAGCTTTTTGCCGAGGAGCCGTTCGTCTTTCTGTGTTGAGACGACTGTCCCGAGAATACGCGCGATGATCATGCCTAGCTGCGGTTACCAATGGGAAGGGCGTCGTCAACACTGCCATGCGGACGCGGTATCACGTGAACGCTGACGAGCTCACCAACGCGACGAGCGGCCGCGGCGCCCGCATCCGTCGCCGCTTTTACCGCCGCAACGTCCCCGCGAACGATCGCAGTAACAAAACCCGCGCCTATCTTCTCGTAGCCAATTAGTGTGACGTTAGCCGCCTTGACCATCGCGTCGGCCGCTTCAATCATCGCCACCAAACCCTTGGTTTCAACCATGCCGAGTGCTTCTTGCATTCAGTTGCTCCTGTAAATGGGTGAATAGTAAATCGTGAATGGTAAATAGTAGACGACTTTACGATCATTTACCATTTAGCATTCACCATTCACCATTTACTGTTCACGACTTAGTGTTCACCGCCTGCGTCAGTAGATCAACCAGCTCTTCTCTGCTGAGTGCGATCTTACCGGCACCGTTTGTTGTAGGACGATCATAGCTCGTGCGCGCTGGCCGATCCCCGCTTGGGCAGGTCATCTGGGTCTCGTGCAGATATCCACAAGCCTGGCAACGTGCGCCTTCGCCAAGATAGCCCGCCGCTTCGCGCACGTTGATCAATTTTTCAATTGCGTCGGAAGGCAGATTCTTGGAGCCGCCAAGGATGCGCGCAAGTATCGCGATGCGTGCCGTATGTTCCAGCGTCTCCAGCCGGTCGAACGCCTGCCACAAATCCGACCCGTATGCTACCGCACCGTGATTGGCCATTAGCAAAGCGTTGTGATGTTTTACCAGCGGTCGCATTGCTTCCGTCAACTCATCGGTTGAAGGAGTGCCGTAAGCAGCGAGCGGCACGCAACCAAGCGTCAAGATCACTTCAGAAAGGATCGGCTGATCAATTGCTAACCCGGCAACAGCGAAAGCCGTTCCGTGTGGAGGATGAGCGTGACAAACGGCCTTAACGTCCGGGCGCTCCTGATAGATTAGGAGATGCATCGCCAACTCGCTCGAAGGTTTTCGATTTCCCAGCGGCTTCCCGGCTGCGTCCGTCACGGCGCACGAATCTTCCGTCATGCGACCCTTGCAAGTCATCGTTGGCGTCGTAACTATTCGCCCGTCATCCAGGCGCACACTGACATTGCCGTCAGAGGAGACGACATAACTGCGCTCATACAGCAGCCGGCCAATGTTTACTATTTCACGCCTTGCGGTTTGTTCGTCCATTTCGTTCGCCCACGACGCCGTTGACCCAGACTATAATTCTTGTTCGTTGACTTCATTTAGCTCTTCCGGTGGTGTCTTACGCCGGTGATTCGTCACACTACTAGCCTGCGGTCGCGCCAGGAAATAAGACAGCGATTCCAGCGAGGTCGTCAGGTCAACTGTCTTGACTTTCACGTCGAGCCGCGCGTTCAGTGAGGCAGGCGCAAAGTTTAAGACCGCCTTAATTCCCGCCGACATAATCTGGTTGAGTACCTTCTGTGCCACGCGAGCGGGCACAGCGACGACCATCACGTCTATCGATTCTTCGCCTACAAGACGCGGCATCTTCTTTACATCTTGAACGACTAACTTCTCCTCGCCGACACGCCGGCCAATTTTCTCGACATCATTATCGAAAAGCGCGACCACGCTAAAGTTTGATCTGCCGAAGCCCTTGTAGTTCGCCAGCGCCGTGCCCAGTCTACCTGCGCCAACTATGCCCACGCGATGCGGCCTGTCCAACCCGAGAATTTTGGTGATCTGCCGTTGCAAATCTTCTATGTAGTAGCCGACTCCACGTACACCAAACTCACCGAAGTATCCAAGGTCTTTGCGTATTTGAGCGGAATTGAGATTGAACTGTTCCGCCAGTGCTTGCGACGAAATACTCTTAATTCCCGCCGCCGAAAGCGTATTTAGACAGCGAAGATAGACGCTTAGCCTGTTAGTGGTTAGTTCGGAAATCTTCTCTGACTTCATTTGATTAGAACCCGGGTCCTTCTAGTATAGACCCAAGGCGTCGTGAATGGTAAGGCGTCGTTTTCGTGTCGCGGCACACTGGAGTTCTGACTTCATACTTCCAGGTTCCTGGCTCGGTACCCGAAGCTAAGCGCTAAACTAAGCTCCCTGAACATATCGTTGCCGAATGCTGTAGCCATCAACTACAATCGCGCCGTTCCACGCTCGGGGCCGTTCAGAATCTTCGCCAATGATTGCACACTTGTCCGGCACTCTTCTTTCCAAGCAAGCAACTTCCGCAATTGTCGATGTCAATGGCGTTGGTTATGAAATCACGATTCCGGTCTCGACGTTTTATGACCTCGAAGAACCTGGCTCCAATGTCCAGCTACGTATCTATACTCACGTTCGGGAGGATGCACTTCAGCTCTATGGTTTTAAGACTGCTCGGGAACGAGAACTGTTCTTGCGGTTGATCTCAGTTAGCGGCATTGGTCCAAAGCTCGGCATCACGTTGCTATCGGGAATGAGTGCAGACGAAATGATCGCGTCAATCAGAACTAACAACCTCGCTCGTTTGACCTTGATTCCCGGAGTCGGCAGAAAAACTGCTGAGCGTCTGGTGATGGAACTGCGCGATAAAGTTGCTTCGCTATCATCGGCGGAACTTGAAGAAGAACTAGGCGCTAAGACTTCAGCGGGCGCCGGAGTTCCGAGCGAGGACTCAATGCGCTCCGACGTTTTGTCCGCCCTTTTGAATCTTGGTTATCAGCGAAACTCCGCCGAGAAGGCTGTTACTTCGGCGGTGGATGAAGGCGGCGAAATCTCAGTGGAGTTGATCCTGCGCCGCAGCCTACGGAAGTTGGCAAAGGTTTAAAACGTTCGCGAGAGGAACTATGCGTTTGACCTAACGGACTGTTAGTTTGCGTCGCGGCCAAGCACGCTGAGAGCACGAACTAACCGTTTGCGTTACAGAAACCGTTGCAACTTCAGCAATACGAAAGCTCATGTCGACTGAAAAACCAGCACGCGTTCGCGATACACCCTTAAGTGACGATGAACGGCAATTTGAGTTGACGGTTCGTCCGACCAGGCTGGAAGAATATATCGGCCAACGCCAGGTAAAAGAAAACCTGCGCGTGTATATGAAAGCCGCCTTACAGCGGAAAGAAGCGCTGGATCATGTTCTGCTAACCGGTCCGCCCGGTCTCGGGAAGACAACACTAGCTCACATTATCGCAAACGAAATGGGCGCCGAACTACGTTCGACCGCTGGTCCTGCAATCGAAAAAGCAGGCGACATTGCAGCGCTGCTGACGAACCTCCAGGAAGGCGACGTGCTTTTCATCGATGAGATCCATCGCCTGCTGCCGGCCTTGGAAGAGAAACTATATCCCGCGATGGAGGACTATCAGCTTGACCTGCTAATCGGCCAGGGAGCGGGCGCTCGTTCCATAAAACTTGAACTACCCAAATTCACTTTGGTCGGAGCTACCACTCGCGCAGGTTTACTAACTGCGCCTTTACGCGGTCGGTTCGGCATCGTATTTCATCTGGATTTTTATCCGCACGAAGATCTTGAGGTTATCTGTAAGCGTTCGGCCGATATCCTCGGCGTCGAGATTGATGGAGACGGATCTAGAGAGATTGCGCGGCGCTCACGCGGCACCCCCCGAATAGTTAATCGACTGTTGCGCCGCGTCAGAGATTATGCGGAAGTGGACTATGACGGACGCATAACAAGAGACGTTGCAAATGATGCACTGAACCGCATGGAGGTTGACACGTTTGGTCTCGATGAAATGGATCGCAAACTCTTGTTTACCATAATCGAGAAATTCAATGGCGGACCCGTCGGTTTGGGTACGATTTCGGCTTCGATCCATGAAGAAAAAGATTCCATCGAAGAAATAATTGAGCCTTATCTCATTCAAATTGGATTTCTTGACCGCACTCCTCGTGGCCGCATGGCCACCCGCCTTGCCTATGATCACTTCGGCATTACTGTCCCTGGGAGCCTCAGGCCAAGCCTGTTCGATTCTCAATGAAAAATTTGCTAGGGTGTGTTGAATCGTTGGGATCGCAGTCAACGCTTTTGAGTACCAAATGAGAAGACTATCGTCATTCTCGCGCCACTCGTTCGGCGTCCATAATCGCGGGCCGTGGCGCTCCATTCTCACCCACTCGTTACATCAGTTTCACGAAAACGACCTTTTTACGTCTGCTGCAGCGATGAGTTATTTTGGCTTAATGGCGCTCTTCCCTGCGCTGTTACTCATGCTCGCAATCAGCAACCAGATTGCGGCAGCCACCGAGTTGCTAACCCACGCGGTGGAAGTTTATCCCGGTTCAGGCAAGTTCCTGCGCGAAACGATCCGCTCGATGTCTTTGGTCGGGCCTGGGGCCATCATCACCTGCGTAATCGTTACCCTTTGGGCAGGCTCATGGGTGTTCGCCATTATCGAGCGGGCGCTAAACCGGATTTGGGGAACAACTTCGCGCACGTTCTGGCACGGCCGCGCGCTGACCATTGGAATGATAGGAATCGTCGGAGTGCTTTTGGCGCTTTCAGTGATGGTGACTTCATTAGTGGTTGGACTCAGAGAGATTGCAGGGAGACTTTCGGCGCGTCAGGCGGCGCACTATCCATTGCTTATTTCAGTAGGCAGTGTTTTCTGGCAAGGAATTTTCGCGATCGCCAGTTTCTTGATAACAGTAATTCTTTTTGTCGTGGTCTACCGCTTCATGCCAAAAGCTGAAGTGAGCTTGCGTGACACTCTACCGGGGGCACTTATCGGCGGCTTGCTGTGGGAACTCGCGAAGTATGTATTTGCCTGGGCTCTGA
>JALYTI010000692.1 GCA_030854375.1 Acidobacteriota bacterium
GGCTGTGCCCTTCCGACCGCTGTTCATGTTCTCCGGGGGCTGCGCCCCCCAAAGTTTCCTAAGATCCTGGGGCGTAGCCCCAAAAGTGTTCTTTGTGCCGGAAGGGCGCAGCCCTTCCGCACATCAGGCGGCGCAGCCGAAAACCGCGGAGAGTGTTCCGACACGCGTTCGGGTTCTCTGGTTTGCTCTTCACGCTAGTGATTCATCACGCAGATCAAGTAACCGTCCGGCCGCTGCGATAACTTTGCCGTTGCGCAATCTAAAATCAACGCGGCCTACGTAAATGCCGCTCCTGCCGACTTGAAAAATAATCGTGTCTGCTCCAGATGGCTGTTTTGTGACAACCGGTTCGGTCATGAAGGTATGCGTGTGGCCGCTGGCAATAAAGTCTATGCCATCTACTTGCGCCGCCACTTGCGAGTCCCCCACACCGCCTTCTCTCACACTGGGATAGTAGCCGAGGTGTGACATACCTACGACGAGGTTACAACGTTCGCGCTCGCGCAAGGTCTTCACAACCTCACGCGCTGCTTTAACCGGGTCGGCGTATTTCACGCCTTTAAAATTCTCCGGGGTAATCAAATTGTCGGGACTTATGCCGAGCCCAAAGAGTCCCACACGCACGCCCGCGAGCACCCGCACAACGTAAGGCTTTACACGGCTCTCGAGTGGTGTTCCTCGTACTTCGTAGTTGCTGGAGACGAAGTCGAAACTGGCAAACTTCATCGCCGCCGCCAGCGCACCCACGCCATTGTCAAAATCGTGATTACCCAGCGTGCCCGCGTCGTACCCAATCAGCGACATTGACTTGTACTCGACTTCACCCTTGTAAAAATTGAAGTACGGAGTCCCCTGGAAAACGTCGCCCGCATCGATGAGCAGCGTATTAGGATTTCCCTTGCGCACGCGTTTTGCCAAAGTTGCGCGGCGCGCCACGCCGCCTTTGTCCGGATATTGCTTATCGTTAGCCGGTATGGGATCGATCTGCGAGTGCGTGTCATTAGTGTGGAGTATTGTGATCAGCGTTTCGCGGGCACTCACTTCAAAAAGCGGGGCACTAATCGCGGACCATGCCGGCGTCGAGAGCGATGGCAATGCAGAGTGCGAAAACGCGACGGCTGCTCCACCGGCAAGTGAAGTTTTCAGAAACCTTCTTCTCGTGATCATGGTTGAGGTTCCTCCACTCCCGGCGATGCCGTTTTATCAAAAACGAAACGACCATCGAGAGTGGACTTGATTGCCCGCCCGGCCGCTGTTTCACTTTTTACGTAATCGGTTATGGCATCGCGAATCGTGATTCCGAGCGGCCGGATATTGCTGGCCTGGCGCAGAACGGTGTAGTCGCCACCCGTCACCTTAAGCAGATAATCAATGCTAATCACGGTATAGATTGCAGCCGGATCGATCTCTACCTCCCTGCCATCAATCAAGAACCGTGCGGTCTCCAGCTCTGCCCTCTTATCGCTGGTGATTCGGTATTTAATCCGAGCTCCAGACTGCGCATCGCGGTGCGAAATAACGATCCGCAGCAGGTCCAACACTTGTGCTCCCGTCAGATCAAAAGCAACCAGGGCGTTTTCGAACGGAAGAAGTTCAAAAATGTCGCGCAAGCGCAGATCACCTTCGGTTATCCCGTTCTTGCGCAGCCCACCGTTATTGGTGACAACCAGCAAGATAGGTTTACCAAGTTTTTGACTCGCCACAGCGCGAATGCCATCAGTAACAAAATTGCCAAGTGACCCGGCGCCTATCTGACTTTTTTTGAGGTCACCATTCAGTTTGCCGACGACCGTATCCAGAGCGCGCACCTTCGGACTATAGAGCTCCAACATCTTGTCAACGCGCTTATCATCCGGGACGCTAGCGTCAACAATGGTTTCCGTTACGCGGACATGTTGAGCGGCGGGGGTTGGCGCACCAAGCGGCGCGGGTTTGGCGGCAGCCTGACTCAGTGCTGTTTGCGCGCAACCCGCGAATACGCAAAGCAACAGCGCCCAACTCAGAAGCGCAGGTTTAGCTTTTGACACGGATGCGTTTCCTTTTGTAGTAGCGAAATATAACAGGCCCAACTTCCGGACCCGATTGACCTATATGG
>JALYTI010000161.1 GCA_030854375.1 Acidobacteriota bacterium
TGGATTTCTCGGAAGCGATGCTCGCCCGCTGTCGCTCGGAAGTCCCGAGCGCTATCCTGATTCGTAACGACGGACGAAGCTTGCCAATCAAGCACGATTCCTGTGATGCAGTATTGCTCTTCGCGGTGTTGACGTGCATTCCTGACAGCGATGACCAACGGGTCCTGCTAACAGAAGTACAACGCGTGCTGCGCCGAGGTGGATTGCTTTACATTAGTGATCTATTAGTAAACGATGACGACCGCAATCGCGAACGGTATCAGCAATACGCGAGCGCGCACGGATGCTATGGGATTTTCGAACTGCCGGAAGGCGTGATCGTGCGACATCACGAAAAAGAATGGATTGATGAGATAACTAGTCCGTTCGAGCAGCTGAAGTATGAATTATTCCAGGTAACTACGATGAACGGGAACGTGTCGGCAGCTTTTCAGTACCTGGGCCGCAAGGCTAAGTAAGCGAGCCGAAGCCGTCGCAAACTAACGATGGAGTGCGGTGAGGTGACCAGTCACCGCTTTTGCCGTCGGCGGCTTGACGCCGCTTTCCTACGGTGAATTCAGGTGTGTAAGGCTGCGACAGGTCGCAGGCGACCAAAGCGGTGACAGATCACCGCACTCCAAAGAGAGGCACCTCCAAAGAGAGGCACCTCCAAAGAGAGGCACGTTTCAAAAGTGAAAGATGAGAACAACACAATGTTCCAGATAAAGGAGGCAGCAACTTGTCAGCTAAAACTATTCGCCTAATCGGAATTCTGTTTCTCCTAGCAGCAGCAGTATCGGCCGTCTTGAATTTAAAGAGGGTGGCAGATGCAGGCACGTTTTGGGTTACGCCCCCGCTTCTGGTCGTTGGCATGGGCTTGGTAGTTATAGCGAGCCGACGCAAATAATGCACGCCGCGTCAGGTCAGTGTCGAGTTGGCTTACTTCCGTTTGAGTAGATGAACGTCTGGCAATGCGCGCGGGTGGAAACGAACTGGGCCGATTGTATTACGACTACACCGGGCGCGGTACCGCTAAGGTACTTCGACTATGAGTTCGCGCCCGAAAGTAAAGTTAGGACGTTTGCGGCCCTTCAGGTATTTGGCGGCCGTTTGAGAAAGCGCCGTTATAAGAATCGGCAGCGCGATTGTCGCATCGCAATTTACATAGGCGCTATGCGCACCGCGCGCCAGTTTGCCGTAAACCAACCCCTCGTCAAATGCGACCGCATTGGATCTGCCGCCGGGGTGCGGCGCATCCGTAGTAATTTGAATGGCGTACTTGTGTCCCTGATGGTGGTTCTTGAGGATGAAGGAAGAAACTTCAGTTTGCTGGACAAAGCTTTTCGGCGTGCCGCCGCCCAAATTGATCACTCCAGTCAGGCGCGCGCGCGCGGTAACGTTTGCCATGTCAAGCACGTCCTGAATGTTGTCAAACATGAAGTTGTTCTTTTTTTCAAAACGCGCGGCGGCGATTCCCACAGCGATGCCGCTATCGGCAATGGCCGGACAGAAAATAGGGACTCGTGCTTTGTATGCCGACGTTAAGACGCCGTCTTCCGTGGCGATTTCGGCTAATTCCCGCCCGAGCAGGTGCAGAAACTCACGAGTCGAATACGGACGGGTTTGATCCAGCTGGTTGGTAAATCCGCCGACCCATTCATTTGCTTCGCGGTATTCTTCATCGCTTGCAAGCAGATCCCACATGCGACTGATCTGGGCTGAGTCTAGTTCAGCGTCCGTCATATTGGGGTGAGCCTGGAAGTGGTAGCGACCAAGAGTCTCGTGCAAATCGTGAAAAAGAAGTGACCCGGAAAGTACCAGCACATCAACGAAGCGATTCTTGATTACGTACGCCAGGAGACGGCGCATTCCCGCCGGTATTAGAGCTCCCGAGCCTGCCACGATAATGGTCGTATTGTCGCCGAGCATGTCGAGCCAGATTCGGTGAGCTTCCGCCATTTGGCGGCCGCCAAAGCCAGCTCCTTCCATCTTTTCGAGCAGGCCGGCAACCGACCGATCGCGATCCACCTGGACGGGGCGTGTTGGCGTCGTAAGGTACTTCGATGCTTTGGGTTTTCGCTGCGTAACCATAAAGGTTGTTAACCTCTCAGAATTGTGGACGTCAGGAAATGATTGCTGGAATCACGTAAGGATTGATTGACGTCAACTTAATAATCGGTGCTGCGCCGTGAACGAGGCTTTGCTCCATTAACCGCCAGATATGTATAAGCGTCGTAGCGCGATTCATAAAACTGCGCCAGCTCAGCGCCGTCGGCTTCGCTTAGTTCACCCTCCTTGACTCGTTGGTTGATCAAACGGCGAAAGCCGTCGTGCAGAAGGCTCCGCTCGTAACGCGCGCGCTCGGTTGCTTCGCCCACAGTCGTTCCGCGAATGACTTTTTTTATGAGATAGCCTTCGTCATCAATGTAGATGTGAGCTTCATGCGGCGTGCCGAACAGGTTGTGATTGTTTCCCATCACTTCCTGGTAAGCACCCACGAGCAGGAAAGCCAAATAATATGTTTCACCGGGAACCAATGAATGAAGCTCGAGCACCTGCTTCACGTCATGAAGATCGACAAACTTATCAACCACACCGTCCGAATCGCAGGTAATGTCGCAAAGCGTTGCGTATTCGGTTGGCGGCTTGTTGAGCCAGTGAATCGGCACAATGGGAAACAATTGATCGAGGGCCCAGTGGTCCGGAACCGACCGGAACACGGAGAAATTCGTCAGATACTTCGCGCATAAGAGCCGGCGCAGATCATCAAATTCTTCCGAAATATATTTGGCCTGTTGAGCGTGCTTGTCTGCGCGTTCGCAAATATCCCAAAACAAAACTTCGCCCTTCGCGCGATCTTCAAGGGAAACCAGACCAAGGTTGAAGAGCGTGAACAGTTCTTCCCGATGTTCGAGCGCGTCGTGGTAATACTCGCGATAGTTCTTTACAGTTATCGACTCTCTAAGTTCGCCCAGCTCGGTAACGACTTGCGGATCATCATCGTCGATCTCGATAGGCGTGATGTCTTCCACAATCGTTTCAATTTCATCCTGCACGTTCGTAATTAGTAAGGCGTGATAGGCAGCCAGGAAGCGTCCCGATTCTTGAATAATAGTAGGATGCGGAACGTTCTCGTCATCACACACCTGCTTGATTGTGTAGATAACGTCATTGGCAAATTCCTGGGCCGTATAGTTGGCGGATGAATCGAACGCGGTCTTGGAACCATCATAATCAACAGCCATACCTCCGCCTACATCGAGGAGATCTACCGGCACCTTCATCTGGTAAACCTTGGCATAGACGCGCGCCGCTTCTTTCATTGCGTTCTTGATGCGCTTGATATCGGTAAGCTGTGAACCAATGTGGAAGTGAAGCAGCTTAAGCATATCAATGCGATCGGCCTCTTCAAGGCGACGAATCACTTCCAGCATCTCGGTCGTCGTCAGTCCAAACTTAGCGGCTTCTCCACCTGATTTTTCCCAGCGGCCCGAACCCTTCGAGTAGAGCTTAACGCGCATTCCAAGAATCGGAGTGCCGCCGCCGTCGTGGCGCTCAGCTATATTCAAAACATGATCAAGTTCGTTGAGTTTTTCGATCACGATGACCACTCGCTTGCCGCAACGGGCGCCGGCAAATGCGAGTTCTATAAACTCTTCGTCCTTGAAACCATTTAGGACCAACAAGCTATCAGGGGTTTGTTCAAGGGCGAGGGCGGCGTAGAGTTCTGCTTTGGAGCCGGCCTCCAGACCAAAGTCGTAGCGGGAACCTTCCCGCAAGTATTCCTCAACCAGCGATCTTTGCTGATTGACTTTCATTGGATAGACGCACATATGCGCGCCCTGGTATTCGTATTCCCGGATCGACCGGCTGAATGCACGTTGAAGTTTGCGGACTTGAGCTGCGACCAACTGAGGGAACCGCAAGAGCACGGGCGCGCCTATCCCTCGCCGGGCCAGATCATCGACTATTTCTTTCAGATCTGCTGAGCGAGAATCACCTTCGGCGGGACGGACTATAAGGTTTCCCTTGCGATTTACGTCAAAGTATCCAGCGCCCCAGTTTTCGATGCCATAGGTTTCGAGCGTCTGCTCAATTGCCGTGGTCAATTCGCGGTCTCCTGACTAGGCTGCGAAAAACTTGTATGTTCTTGATTCCAGAAGTCAAAGCGTAGTTGTACACATCCCGAGTTCGGTAGCGGAGATATCTTGGATGGGACGCTTAGTGCCGCAATGTAACAGAAAACGTGAAGTCGGTCTATAACTTTTTTATTTCCGCTGCTGGTTCGCGAGTCCTATAAACCATGAGATAAAAAGGAGTTATTGTTCAAATGCGGAGCAAGTCCGATTGCGTTTCCCCTAAAAACCTTGACATAGTCGCCGGCGAAACTATAATGCAAACTTTTTTACGCGCCCTCGGGCTATGACGTTCGGCTCTTTCCTTAGCAAGGTCTGGCTTCCAAAACACTTCGCGCCAATTACCCGCTCCGGGGCGAAGAGCACCCCTAACACTCCCTTTTCCTTCAGGAGAACTCATGAATGCAAAGACAGTCTTGAAATATGCCTCTGATCAGGGGGCTAAATTTGTTTCCGTTCGCTTTACCGACCTGCCCGGATCGTGGCAACACCTGACATTTCCCATCGGCGAACTCGGCGAAGACACCTTTGAAGATGGATTCGGTTTCGACGCCTCATCCATTCGCGGTTGGGCCGCGATCCACGAATCAGACATGCTGCTGGTCCCCGATCCAGTACGATTCTGGATGGATCCATTTGCCGAGCATGCAACTTTGTGTCTGGTCGGAAATGCGGTTGACCCTATCACCAAGGAGGGCTATGCCTTCGATCCCAGATCTGTTGCCGTGCGCGCCGAAAATTATTTGAAGTTCACCGGATTGGCAGACACCGTATATTTCGGACCGGAGGCGGAGTTTTTTGTATTCGACTCGGTGAAGTTTCATAACGATCAGCAGTCCGCGGGTTACATGATCGATTCTGACGAAGGTCACTGGAATAGCGGTCGCGACGCGAACGAATTTCAGGGATCGAATCTGGGTTATCGCATTCGCCCCAAAGAAGGCTATGTGCCTGTCCCACCCACCGACACGCTCAGCGACCTGCGCTCCGAGATCTCGCTGACGCTTGGGGAATGCGGCATAACTGTTGAATGTCATCATCACGAGGTTGCTACAGCCGGGCAATGCGAAATTGACTTTCGTTTCTCCACGCTGCTCGGCACTGCCGACAATTTGCAAATATTCAAATATGTAGTTCGCAATACTGCGTACCAGTATGGCAAGGCTGCTACGTTCATGCCGAAGCCACTGTTCGGAGATAACGGATCAGGGATGCACTGTCACCAATCGCTGTGGAAAAATGACAAACCGCTCTTTGCGGGCGACGGTTATGCCGGACTCTCTGAAATGGCTCGGTATTACATCGGCGGGTTGTTGAAACATGCCGCGGCGGTGGTGGCCTTTGCCGCGCCGACGACTAACAGCTACAAGCGTCTCGTTCCCGGATTCGAGGCGCCCGTCAATCTCGCTTACTCGGCCAGGAATCGTTCGGCGGCGATTCGCATTCCCATGTTCTCAACAAATCCAAAACTTAAGCGTCTGGAATTTCGGCCGCCCGATCCTTCGTGTAATGCCTATCTCGCATTTTCAGCGATGTTGTTAGCCGGAATCGATGGTATTCAGAACCGCATTGATCCTGGCGAACCGCTCGAGAAGGATATCTACGATCTTTCACCGGAGGAGCTGGTCGGTGTTCCAACTTTGCCGGGCTCGCTCGATGAATCGTTGAAGGCCCTGGAAGCAGATCATGACTTCCTGCTAAAAGGTGATGTGTTTAGTCCGCAACTGATCGAGCGTTGGATAACTTACAAACGCGATAAAGAGATTACGCCGCTGCGGATGCGGCCGCATCCATTAGAGTTTTCAATGTATTTCGACATCTAAAAATCTGGGTCCAAAGTCCAATG
>JALYTI010000162.1 GCA_030854375.1 Acidobacteriota bacterium
ACGCTCACGCGCGCCAATCAAACCAACCCTGGAAGAGGATCCGATTGGCAATTCTAAAAGGTGTGAAAGGAGGCAGCCGTCCAACAGCGAGCGTTATTCGCCACTATTTGCGGCTTAAAACAGCAACTGCCGTTCGAATCTAGCACAGCCGCAGGACCACCTTCAAGCACGCTCTTAAGAAAGACTGGGTGTTTGGGCAGGTTTGTCTTTGCCGAGGAGTGGGTGTCGCTCAGAACCACGTTGTCATCCGGGGCCGTCGTCCGGGTCAAACGAACGTGATTTTTCGGCGTCGTCTGCAAATGGGGCGTCGAAATCTTCGGGCAGATCGATATCAATTTTGAGCCTCGCATGCTTGGCCCAGACCAGCGAGGCGGCGACGGCACTTAGCAAGACTACAGCAACGAAAACCAGCGAGATCCAGATGGGAATGATCACGCCAATGGCAACTATGAGCATCTTTGCGCCAATGAAGGTGAGAACAATGGCCAGCCCAATCTTGAGGTAGTGAAACTTCTCGACTACCCCGGCCAACAAAAAGTACATCGAACGAAGTCCAAGTATGGCGAAGACATTTGAGGTGTAAACGATGAACGTGTTGGTAGTGATCGCAAAGATCGCGGGAATTGAATCCACAGCAAAAACAAGATCTGCGACCTCGACTATTACAAGGACCAGCAGCAGCAATGTTCCCGTCAGCTTCCCATTTTCTCTGGTAAAAAACTTTTGCTCTTCGTAACGACGAGTCAGTGGAATATAACGAGTGATTAAACGGACTACGGCATTCTCTTCAGGCTGGATGTCGGTGTCTTCCTGGGTAAACATTCTAATCCCTGTGTAGACCAGGAAGGCGCCGAAGATATAGATAATCCAGTGGAAGCGATTGATCAGAGCAGCGCCCACAAAGATCATCGTCAGGCGCATTACCAGAGCTCCCAGTACACCCCAGAAAAGAACGCGGTGCTGATACCGTGAAGGTACCTGGAAATAAGAAAAGATCAGCAGGAAAACAAAGAGGTTGTCGACGGAGAGGGACAGTTCGATCAAATAGCCAGTAACAAACTCTAGACCTCTGTGAGAGCCCTGGTACCAAAAGACGATACCGGCAAAGATCATCGCCAGAGTGACCCATACTGCACTCCAGATAGCGGCTTCGCGGTATCTAATTGCGTGAGCTTTGCGGTTGAAGAGACCCAGATCGAGGCTCAGCATGAAAAGGATAAAGAGGGAAAAACCGATCCAGAGTCCTGCTGAGCTGCCCATCGAGTTCATCCAGATAAGTTAGCATAACATCGCTGGGCGTTGGCTGTCAGGTGCGAGTAACAGTTGGCGAAGAGCGACGTGTCAGCGTGATTTCAAGCTACAGATCGTATGAGGGGAAATTTCGAGGGTGGTTACAACTCGATCTCTTTTACTCGACATCAACAAACGGCTGGTGTTGTTGCAGTGTCCGCGCATGTCCTTTACAATCCGCCATTTGCTAGAGAGGTAAGGAATAATGCTCAAACAACTAGGGCGTCTCGAACGCACCCGCAGCATCATAATCATCGGATTCGCAGTACTGATGGCAGTAAGTCTCATTGTCTTCTATGCGCCCGGTCGCACAAGTAACGTAGAACCCAGCAAGAATACGCAGGTGGTTGCCAAGGTTGGCGGCGAGGAGATTACTGTTGCCGCTGTTGCTCAACTCAAGGAAAACTATCAGCAAATGTTTGGTGGACGCATTAGCCTGGCACAATTGGGCGGAAACAAACGCTTTATTGAAGGACTGATCCGGGACCGCGTAATTGC
The DNA here is from genome assembly GCA_030854375.1 of Acidobacteriota bacterium. Classification (GTDB taxonomy): domain Bacteria; phylum Acidobacteriota; class Blastocatellia; order Pyrinomonadales; family Pyrinomonadaceae; genus PSRF01. The sequence continues at coordinate 1,789 of JALYTI010000162.1, forward strand.
CCAGGAAGCAGCGCGACTAGGTCTTTCTGCGAGCGATGCAGAAGTCGCGGACAAGATTCGCAAGCAGTTTACTGACGCTTCCGGTCAGTTCGTAGGCTTGGAGCGTTATAAGGAGTCCGTCAAGGGACGTTATGGCGATGTGGAAACTTTCGAGCGAAATGTTCGGGACGAGCTCGCTCAAGAGAAATTGAAAGCCTTTGTGACCTCCGCGGTCATAGTCTCCGATGAAGAGGTTACGCAAGATTACAAGCGAAAGAACACAAGCTTTGATGTCACCTACATGGTCATCTCTCCAGAGAAACTTGCGGAAAAGGTGGCGGTATCTGATGAAGATCTAAAAAGCTATTATGAACAGCACAAGACCGACTACCGCATTTTTGAGCCGCAAAAAAAGATTCGCTACGTTTACATCGACCAGGCGAAGGCCGGCGAAAAAGTTCAGATTGCAGATAAAGACTTGCATGACGAGTTTGCGAAGATTCCAGCTCCAAATAATCAGGCTGGGGTAAAAGTGCAACAGATCGTTTTGAAGGTGGCCCGAAAGGATCTCGATGCGCAGGTGGAGCAGAAGGCCAAAGATCTTATAACTAAAGCTCGGGCGGCAAGTCGTGAAACAGGCGAGAAGGTGTTTGCCGATCTCGCACGAGGTAATTCTGAGGATCCGGTCACAGCCAAAAGCGGTGGTTACGTAGCTCGGCCTATTAAGGTAAATCCGAACAAGCCGGACGGTCTGTATGATCGGGCTGTCGATATGCAGGAGGGTGACGTTTCTGACATCCCGATTAAATATGGCGGTAGCTGGTACATCTTGCGGCGCGGAGCATCGGTGCCCAAAACTTTTGAAGACGCGAAGCCGGAGTTGTTGGCTTCGTTGCGCAATCGCAGGGGCTACGCGGTCGCCGCTAAACTCGCGGAGCGCGCGCAAAATCGGTTAAAGGAAACGAAGGATCCCCAGAAGGTGGCACAGGAGCTGGCCGGCGACGCCAACATGAACCCGGCGGACATGGTTAAGGAAACCCCATTCGTGAAGCCGGGCGACGACGTACCGGGGATTGGCAGCAGCCAGCAATTCGAGGCAGTTATTGCCCCTCTGAACAATGCAAATGATGTGGGGGAACGCACGGGCGTGAAGGGCGGCTTCGCTATTCCGATGCTTGTGGATAAGAAGGAGCCACGCATTCCCGACTTTGAAGAAGTCAAAACGAGAGCGGCTCAATCGCTGAAGCAGCAGCGCGCAAAGGAGCAGTTAGATAAAAAGGCCGCTGAAATCGCCGCGTCTCTGACCGGCGCTGCCGACATAAAATCAGCCGGCGACAAGGCTGGATTAGAGGTAGCCACAGAAGAGGGATACAAACTCGGCTCGACGCTGGGAAAAGCCGGAACCAGCCCCGCCCTGGATGAAGCGATTTACGCGCTCAAGAGTGGGGACGTAACGAAAGCACCTGTGAAAGTGGGCGAGAACTGGATTGTGTTGGGAACTACGAAGCGGCAGGAAGCTGACCTCGCAGCGTTTGCGCAGCAGAGAGACCAGTTAACGCAGACAATGCTTACGACCAGAAAGAGTCAGCTTTTCGAAGACTACATTGCTGCAGTTCAACAGCGTATGAAACAGAATGGAAAAATAAAGATCTATCAGGATGTGCTTGCCAACATGGAAGAGGACGAACCTGAGGTTACGTCGCCAGGCCGTCCGCAATTCCCACTTCCCACAAAATAGAAATGGCGGAGAATCCAGGCGTTAGAAGGACCTCCTTCGCGCCTGGAAGTTTTCTCGGTTCGTTTATCCACAACAGACCCACCTTACGATCGGCTGCTGCCACAAATTCCACTGACTAATATCCGCGAATCAACGGAGTGACTTGCGACTGAGCGACCGCCGTTCGGATCTGAAGCTCGTTCCCTTGAGTTGTAATCTTGAGATTGCTTAACGCGCTTCGCGCCAGAGTGCCTTTGGCGGCTGAAAGTCTATTAATGAACAATCCGCCAAACTGCTTTAAGCCTTCGACAGTATCGCCGAGATTCTTTGCAGAATATGTATCAACAGTACGCGCAGCGACCATCAATTCAAGATCTGTCGTGGTCATGCCCAGCGTTCCGTAAACCTGGCGCACCGCAGTTAGCTCACGCGCGATGTTATCGTTGCTAATCCTCAGGTTTTGTAGCAGCGCTTCGGAAATATTTCCTCCGAAACCCAGGATCGCATTTGGATCGCGAGTCGCCAGTGCAATCAATTCAGGGTTCGGATGTTTTCGTGTTCTGTTAGCATCGAGTACGCCCCGCACGCTGTCCAGGTCCCCCAAAGCCAGCGTGTTCCCGTCGAGAGAAGTGACCGCCAGATCGCGCAATTTCAAATCCCAAAGACCCAGCAATCTTATTTGCCGGTCCAGCTTAAAAAGATAAATCGTTTTCCCCTGATATTTCTGCTCAACATACTTGCCATTCGCAGCCATGCGGCCGGCGGCAACGATCGCGCCGGAATTAAAAGTTCCCCTTGCTATCGCTACTGTGGTGATCTTCGTAATGCCTTCTGATGGATACTTGTAGCTCAAACCCAGCGCAATCTGATTAAAGGACCGAGGATCGAGACCGGTCTGCGTCTTAAAGTTGGCCAATTCAGCGTTGACTTCCGCCAGCTTTGCAGGATTCTCCGCAAGGAGTTTTGGCACTGCTTCGTCAAGTACGCGGGCTACGTTAACCAGCGCTACAGCGTCCGATGGTGGAAGAGATGACAATAACGACGGAGCTGCCGCGGGAGCCGGCGCACGACGGCTCCTTTGTGCGGAGCCGGTATTTGAAAAGGCCGAAAGGGCAAAAATAAACGCCAGCCCAGGCGCGATTGTTTTGAGAATGCTATTCTTCACTGATAGAAACCTTTCTTCATCGACGAATACGAACGAATACTGAAAGATGTTAAGGAGAGTAAGTTTTAGAATACTTGCTGACGAGTCGAACCCCAATCTTCGGATGCCATCCTTCTATGCGGAGGTTGGCCTGATTTAGTTTTCTACTGCTGATTCAAACCCGCAGACTGTCCCTATCTGCTACAGCAAGTCACACCCGTTCCACAAGCAGCGCGATTCCCATACCCCCACTTACGCAAAGAGTCGCCAGGCCAAATCTTGAACTGCGTCTGCGCATTTCATGCAGCAAAGTGGTAGTAATCCGAACGCCCGTACAGCCGATCGGATGGCCCAGAGCAATCGCACCGCCATTCACGTTTAGTCGATCGGGATCAAAGTTAAGCTCCCGGTCGCACGCAATCACTTGAGCAGCGAAAGCTTCGTTAAGTTCTATGAGATCGATGTCGCTAAGTTTGAGCTGTTGTCTGTCGAGCAAGGCGCGCACTGCCGGCACAGGCCCAATGCCCATAATCTCCGGTCCAACTCCGGTGATCTCATAATCCACGATTCTTGCCTGGGGTTCACCGCCTGATTTCGTTAATGATTCTTCACTCATGACGATCACAGCCGCAGCTCCATCTGTGATTCCCGAAGAGTTTCCCGCGGTCACAGTTCCGTCTTTGGAAAACACCGGTCGCAACTTCGCGAGATCCTGGGTTGTTGTGTTTGCGCGACAGTGCTCGTCGCGAGCAAACTTAACTATCTGGCCTTTTCGATCTTTCATTTCCAATTCCACAATTTCCTCGTCGAAACGACCTGCTTCAATTGCGGCTTGCGCACGTTGCTGCGAACGAAGCGCATATTCGTCCTGGCTGTCACGAGAAATCTCATATTGACGCGCAAGATTTTCGGCAGTCTCACCCATAACAAGTCCTGACAATGGATCGTTAAAGCCATCGCGATACATGCCGTCGACCAGTTCTGTGTTTCCCATCCGCATTCCCCATCGTGCGCCCTCGGCGAAGTAGGGCACGCGCGACATGCTTTCCGTGCCACCCGCGAGTACTACTTCAGCTCGGTCCAGCATGATCTGCTGCGCCGCCAGAATAATTGCCTGCAGCCCCGAGCCACATGCCTGGTTAACTGTAAATGCCGGCACCGTCTCAGGCACACCCGATCGATAGATAATCTGACGCGCGACGTTTGGACCACCACCCGCTTGCCGCGCACAACCCCAGATAGATTCCTGAATCTCTTCCGGCTGCAAATGTGCGCGCCTGAGGCTCTCCTTTGCCACCGCGACTCCCAGGTCTGCTGCGGTCCATGAGG
>JALYTI010000163.1 GCA_030854375.1 Acidobacteriota bacterium
GGGGAATTGCTAACCGATGACAATCATTGAGTTATCAACTACATACCGTTCAGACGTCATTTAGACCGACACCATATTAACATACTCTTTAAACATTTATCAACATTGTAAAGCGGGCGGAAAAGCGGTGGATTGGGGGGGGTTCTGGGATTGCAGCGGAAGCCTCTCCGCGCTTGGGTCCGGTGCAAGGGTCGATTTAAGAGCCCCTTCCCCACAAACTCCATCTATTCAGAACCAGCAAAAAACGACTAGAGGAAATTGAGGACATACCTGTAAGAGGCTCCACGAGCCGGCGGCGGAAGTAGCAGCGCGATTGCCCAATACTGGCCCGGCATTCCGGCGCAAACTCGAATGCAAGATCGCTTGCTTGTTACGTGTTTGCCATGATCCCGAGGTGAGCGGTTGAATTATTGAAGGGGATAGTAGGATGGCCACGCTTTACCACAACCTACTTCAATCAAGCCCGGCGCATGATGGCGCCTCACAAAAAGAAGGAACCCATGAAGAAAATAATTTCAACAATTTTGTCGCTGCTTTTCGTCTCTTCGATCGCGATGGTCGCGCAAAGCGCAAACCCCCAGTCCAATAACTCGACCACTACAACGAAGGCCACTAAGAAGCGCGGGCCCATCTTTAGAGCCAACAAGGATCAGGTCAAGCAAGCCCAAAAGATTCTCAAGGACCATGGTTTCTATATTGGCGACGAAACAGGAAAACTCGATCCAGACACAAGAGGGAGTCTAAAGAAGTATCAGACTGCGGAGAGCCTGAAAGTGACTGGCACACTGAATAAGGTAACTCTTGAAAAGATGGGAATCACGCTGACGGACAAGCAGAAAGTTATGTGACCAGCAACAAGCCGCGTGGGCGGGGCTTGAGTAACTTCGACCCACAAGAGCAAAAAAAGCGCGAGAGCATCTTTCATACAGACGCTACTCGCGCTTTTGCGAGAATGGCTTCTTCGTTAGCCGTACTAGCCGAGCAGTTTCTCTACAATAGCGTAGCTAGCCTCAAGCGCTTCACTCAGTTTTTCCGGTTGACTGCCGCCACCTTCAGCCATGTCAGACTTTCCGCCACCTCGTCCCCCGACTATCGGCGCCAACTCTTTGATGACCTGCCCGGCTGGAACCCGTCCCGCCAGGTCAGCGGAAGTGCGTACGATCAGCGAAGCTTTACCGTCGCTACTGCGGCCCAGAATAACAATTCCGGATTTAATTCGTGCAAGCAGTGTGTCGGAAAGCTGACGCATGCCTGCGGAGTCGAGCCCGCTCGCTTCTCGCGCCAGCACACGCACTCCAGCAATCTCGCGCGATTCGTCGCCATTCGAAGATGCTCCTCCCTTGTCCGTCGCGATCTTCATACGCAGCTCATCGACTTCGCGTCGCGCCTTTTTCAGCTCGTCCTGTAACCTTCCGATAACAACGGGAAGTTCTGTGCGCGAAGTTTTCAGACCATTCGCAGCCTGATCGATTAGAAGTTCGTCCTCGCGAAAGCGCTCGTAAGCGTCCACCCCCGTGATAGCGCGAATGCGACGTACACCTGAAGCAATGGATTCGTCACTTACGATTTTGAAGAGACCAATATCACCGGTTGCGCGAACGTGCGTGCCACCGCAGAGTTCCTTGGAAAAGATGTCTTCAGCTCCCTTGATCGAAAGGACGCGCACTCTTCCGCCGTATTTCTCGCCAAACAGCGCCATCGCACCAGAACGCATGGCCTCTTCAATCGCCATTTCATCTGTTTGCACCGGCTCATTGCGCAGGATGTGATGATTGACCAAACGCTCGATCTCTTCAATCTCACTTTGCGTCAAAGGTTGATAGTGACTGAAGTCGAACCGCAGATAATTTGGTGCAACAACCGAGCCGGCTTGTTTCACATGAGTTCCCAGTACCTCGCGTAGAGCCGCATGCATCAGGTGCGTAGCTGTGTGATTGCGTCGCGTCGCGTCGCGCTTTTCAACGTCGACTTCAGCGGAAATCTTGTCCCCAACCTTCAAGCTTCCTTTTTCAACTCTAACTTTGTGAACTACGAGACGCTGCGCAGGTGAATAGGTGTCGAGAACGATAGCAACCATGTCAGTACTTACTGGGCTGAGCTTGCCAGTGCCGCTCTCGGGCGCGTTCTTGTCAGTACCACCTGCGGTAGCGGGTGGGTTTGGTTTAGTCACCCGCCCACTACCGTAGGCGGTACTGACAAGACGACCTACATCTCCAACCTGTCCGCCGCTTTCAGCGTAAAAAGGAGTGTCATTGAGAACGACTTCGCCTTCATCACCTTCTGCCAGAGACTGGACTTCCGCGTGGTCTTTAATCAATGAGAGGATTGTTGAGTCATCGACTCGCGTCGTTTCGTAGCCCCTAAATTGAGATCCACTCAGACGCCCAGCGACATTACCGTAAACCGGGTGTGTTTTAGCTTTACCTTCGCCTTTTCCTGTCGTGCCTGTTTGCTGAAGGTGCTGCAAAGCGGCATCGAACAATTCGTTAAACTGCGCCTGGTCAATTTCAATGCCGCGTTCTTCCAAACCCACGCGGATTAAATCTCGCGGCGTGCCAAACGTGTCATAAAGTCGAGCCAGAGCTTGATACTCTGGCATTGCTTCCCGGGTGGAAGAAAACAGCTCATCAAGTTTATTCAACCCCACTGTCATAGTAGAACGGAAACGTTCTTCTTCAAGACGCACCATCTTTTCAATAAAGCCACGGTGGATTTCCAGTTCCGGATAAGCCGCTTTCATCTGGTCAACCACGAAGTTCGTTACTTTGTAGAAGAACAAACCGTCTAGTCCAAGCTTGTGCCGACCCTGATAAATCGCGCGACGCATGATCTTCCGCAACACGTAGTTTCGTCCTTCATTTGCTGGCAGGATTCCGTCGGCAATTGAAAACGCTGTTGCGCGTGCGTGATCGGCGATTACCCGCATGGCAAAACCTGCCTGCGTCTCGGCCTCATATTCCCGCCCGGCAAGTTGTGCGGTGAATTCAATGATCGGCCGAATTAGATCCGTTTCGTAGTTTGACTTCACGCCTTGCAGGATTACAGCAGTGCGCTCGAGTCCCATTCCGGTGTCAACTGATGGTGCAGGCAAAGGCTCAAGTTTGTACTTACCCGGTTCAACCTCGACGCGGTTGTATTGCATGAAGACCAGATTCCATATCTCCATCGTGGTGTCGCCCGGCCCATTGACCAAATCCACTCGATTGAAGTTGGGATCTTCCGGATGTTCCCCGAGGTAATAATTGATTTCGGAGTTCGGGCCACACGGGCCTGTCTCCGCCATTTGCCAGAAGTTGTCTTTACGGTCAAAACGAAGAACACGTTCAGGCCGAGCGCCGACTTCAATCCAAAGTGCGGCCGCTTCTTCATCTGCTGGAACCTCTTCGTCGCCACCAAAGACGGTAAACCAAAGACGAGAAGGGTCGAGACCAAGCTTCCCTTCTTCGCGTTTGCCAGTGAGAAAATCCCAGGCAAACTGAATCGCTTCGCGCTTAAAGTAATCGCCAAACGAGAAATTCCCGAGCATCTCAAAGAACGTCTGATGCCGCGCAGTTTTTCCGACTTCATCCAGATCGTTATGCTTACCACCGGCGCGCAGGCACTTTTGCGACGAGCAGGCACGGACATAGTCGCGCTTCTCCAGCCCCAGGAAAACGTCCTTGAACTGGTTCATACCCGCGTTGGTGAAAAGCAGTGTCGGATCGTTTGCCGGCAGAAGGGGACTCGAACGCACACGAGTATGCCCGTGACGCTCAAAGTACTTAAGAAATGCTTCGCGAATCTCGTTGCCAGTCATAACGGTAACAGTCAGCAATCATCAAGCGGTAAGCATAAGCTGCAAACATTCCAGATTACTGACCACTTGAAGAATCTAGAGTTTACCACGCAGCATTAAGTCGAAAGAAATTAGGGCAACTTATCGATGTGAATTCAGCGGGAATTCGATAAGCGACTTCTAGCGGGAGCGCAGGCGCCCTCGCCTGCAATGAGTGCGACGCACGGAAGTATCTAATCCTCTGCATACCTTGCGGCCCATGTCCTTTGGCGGGGCGTTGCGGGCGAGGGCGCCGCGATCCCAGTAAGACGCTTCGCTCTATTCCACCTGATCGAGAGCGGTTTGAGAGGCAGTTCGCACTTTCTCGCTTACCAATTCAAAGGCAAAACCCTGACGAAGCAGGTGTTCGAAAAGGCTCTTCGCTTCCGCACGAGTTTTTGGTCGCCCGCGAATCCGGATGCGCTTCTCTACTGCGCGGTCGATTAACTCTTCTTCAGAAGTCTCTGCAAAGACTTGATTGAGCGCTTCGTCGGCAACGGCACGGTCGATTTTCTTCATGGCCAGGCTTTGTTCCAGTCGTCGCCGTCCTATTGGTTGCTGCCTCACCTTTAGCGATGCGTAGCCAACGGCAAAGCGCTCGTCATCGAGATAGCCGTATTCACGAAGTCGATCGATCACAGTTTCCACGATAGTTTTGCTGTGACATCGCTCTGCCAGGCGTTCGCGCAGTTCGGCGACGGAACGAGGCTTGGCGGCAAGCAGTTTCGCGGCGCGCTGAAACGTGCGCGCACGAATCTGCTCCGGTGTAGCAGGAATCCGGTTTTCCTTTTGTTCGACAGGTTTCGAACGCCGTCTTTGCATTAGCAATATTTAACCACAGAGTTGTTCATGACAAAGAACGTGGATAAACCGCTACTGGTGTAGTTTGAACTAAACTCGAACCAAGACGAATCGCTAATTGGTAGTCGGCAATCTAGAATGTCTCCATGGATGGCGTCCTGATAATTGATAAGCCCGTGGGATTGACTTCGCACGATGTGGTCGACGAAATCCGGCGATTGTTGCGCGTGCGCCGGGTGGGTCACACCGGAACACTCGATCCCTTCGCGACGGGTGTGCTTGTTCTTCTCATCGGTCGGGCTACTCGACTGGCGCAGTTTCTCGGCGGGCTGGAAAAAGAGTATGAGGCGGTAATCCGCCTGGGCTACGCGACTGATACAGGAGATGTCACCGGAAAACCTATTCAGAGTAGCGAGCAGGATTCCAAACAAAGTGGCTCCTGGAATATGGAGGAAATCGAAACCGCGCTTGGAGGCCTTCGTGGCGAAACTGATCAGAGGCCGCCGATGTATTCGGCGAAAAAACAAGCGGGTCGCAAACTTTACGAACTAGCGCGACGCGGTGAAGAAGTTGAAAGAAAGCCAGTGCGGATTTGCATCTATAAATTCGAAGCCATTAAGCCGACTGGTGAGTGGCTGAAAGATAATTTGGATGGGACCTTCGATTTTGAAGTGCGAGTTGCATGCTCGGCAGGCACCTACGTTAGGACGCTGGCTGAGGACTTTGGCAAGCGCCTGGGAATTGGAGCACATCTCGCGGAACTGCGACGCACGCGTGTCGGCGACTTACTAATCGACCAGGCCAAAACTTTGTCAGAGGTGAAGGTTGCCTTCGCTGAGGAATCTCTGGGCACGATTTTGTACAAACCTGACGAAGCGTTGTCACGATTGCCCTTCGTTGATTTGGGCGCCGACGATGTGCGTAAGGTGAGACATGGGTTGAATATTCATGTTCCGAAATGTGTTTGGAGCGACGGGGAGCGAGTGAGACTGCGCGATGAGAATGGTAATCTCGTTGCAGTTGCAGCCTTCAACGCGACTGACAGGACACTACATCCGAATGTAGTTATCGCTCCGGAGAACTGATGAAAAAGCGTTACTGGCTAACCGCGGCATCTGCTCTCGTCGCTTCCTCCCTTGCGGCCAAGCTGTTTTTGCGTCCACGCGATGTGGATTGGGAAAAGAGCAGGGCAATTGTTTTTCATGCCGACTATTCACATTTTGCCGAAGTTGATGGCGTCCGTGTCCACTATCAGGAAGCTGGTAGAAGCGATGCGCCGGCATTGATTCTGATTCACGGCTTTGCTACCTCCAATCTAGTTTGGAGTAACGTGTTGTTGGAA
>JALYTI010000164.1:0-4328 GCA_030854375.1 Acidobacteriota bacterium
GCCGGTAACCGCGGACGAGATTGTCAACAGAACAGTAGCGCGAGCCATGGACAACAATCCGGACACTCGAGGACAAGTGGTTCTGCTTCACGATTCCGGCGGCGATCGCTCAGCGACGGTTCAAGCCTTGCCCCAGTTAATCCATGAGCTGCGCGCTCGCGGATTCAAGTTTGTTGCTGTATCTGAGCTTGGTGGACTCTCGCGAGATCAAGTGATGCCGATGATTCCGAGAAGCGAGCGTGCGTTCACCCGAGCTGACGCAGTCACTTTCTTTTTCGTTTCCACGGGCGGTTGGACACTTCAATGGGTATTCTTAATCGGCATTCTGCTCGGTCTCGGCCGCCTCATCTTTATTGGTGCCCTCGCGTTTGCCCAATGGGTTCGTTCGAGACGCCGGCAACGCACACACGCCGGTGAAGCCTACGCGCCTTTTGTGTCGGTGATCGTACCGGCCTATAACGAAGAGCTGGTAATTAAGAACACCATAAACAGCCTGTTGGCTTCTGACTATGAAAGCTACGAGATCATCGTCGTTGACGACGGTTCGGAGGACAAAACCAGCGATGTAGTCCGCGAGACTTTTTCCGGTAACGCTCGAGTAAAGCTCTTTTCAGGGGCAACTGGCGGCAAAGCGTCTGCCCTGAATCTTGGGCTGAAATATGTTAAAGGCGAAATTGTAGTTGCACTCGATGCGGACACTTTATTTGCCCCGCAGACGATTGGCGCGCTCGCTCACCGCTTTTACGATCCCAGGATGGGCGCCGTTGCCGGCAATGCCAAAGTAGGCAATCGCATAAACATTGTGACGCGATGGCAAGCACTTGAATACATCACTTCACAAAACATGGATCGACGTGCATTCGCGAGTTTGAACTGCATTACGGTGGTCCCGGGCGCAGTCGGTGCCTGGCGCCGCGAGTTGATCAATAAGGCCGGCGGCTTTCAGTCCGACACTCTTGCGGAAGATCAGGACCTGACGCTGAGCATTCGCCGCATGGGATATAACATCGGTTATGAAGAGAATGCGATTGCCTGGACTGAAGCGCCCGATCGCCTGCGTACGCTGGCTCGCCAACGTTTCCGCTGGGCCTTTGGCACCTTGCAATGTATGCGTAAGCATCTTGACGCTCTCTTTCGTCCCCGTTACGGCACGCTCGGATTTATTGCATTGCCGAATGTCTGGATTTTTCAGATTCTGTTTCCTCTGATTTCGCCGGTGATGGATTTGATGCTCTGTTACACGCTGATTTCCGCGGGGCTGGATTGGTTGCAACAGCCAAAGGGTTATTCATTTACGAACCTTCGCCAGGTGCTTTTTTACTACGCGCTGTTCCTGGCAATTGACTGGATTGCGTCATGCTTCGCCTTCCTTCTCGAGAAGAAAGAACACTGGCGTCTCCTGTGGTGGCTGTTCTTGCAGCGCTTCTGTTATCGACAGGTTATGTATTACGTCATGATCAAGTCAGTGGCGGTGGCAGTTCGAGGCGCAACAGTTGGTTGGGGTAAGCTGGAACGAAAAGCGACGGTGGAAGTGCAGCCGTAACTCGAAAATAAAGTGATGCCCAACAAGCGGAGTGGAATGATCGTTTATGCGCTGCTGCTGATGGCGGCATTTTCTTTTCGCGCTGTGGTGGCCAGGTTTCTCGCCAATGACCAGCCGGTTGATGGCCAAATATATGCTCAGATTGCTCGCAATGTTCTCGAGCAGCATATCTATTCACATGCAACCGAGCCGCCTTATGAGCCGTCGCTAATACGCCTTCCTGGTTATCCCGTTTTCCTGGCCGCCGTTTATTCCGTATTTGGACACACCAACAACACTGCCGTTCGCATCGTTCAGGCGCTTGTAGATACCGCGTCTTGCGCCTTGATCTCTCTTGTGGCTTTCCTTTGGGAGCCAGATGAAAAACTCAAAAGGCGCACAACTATCACCGCACTCGCGCTCGCTGCCGTTTGCCCTTTTACCGCCATCTACGTGGGGACGATTTTGACGGAAACACTAACAATCTTCTTTGCGGTCGCCATGTGTCTGATAGCGACGTTGGCATTCAAGGCGACAACGTTAGGGAAAGGGTTGTTGCTGTGGGGAGCGACCGGAATTCTCGGCGGTGTGGCAGTCTTGTTTCGACCAGACAGCGGACTCTTCGTAGCAGCAATCGGAATCACGTTGGTTGTTACAACGTTAATGCGTTCAAGCAGGACGCAGGAAAAGAAAAGAAAACAAGAGATCTTCTACCGATTCTCTCGGGCATCTTACCTGGGCGCGATGTTCTCGTTAGCGTTTTGCCTGGTACTAGTCCCCTGGACCATTCGCAACCACCGTATATTTCACCTGTTTCAGCCGCTTGCTCCGGCCCACGCGGAGATGCCGGGCGAATTTGTGCCGCGCGGATATCTCGCATGGGTCCGTACGTGGCTCGACGACGGACGGTACATTGGACCAGTGCTTTGGTCGCTCGATGAGACTCCAATCAGACTGCAAAACATTCCCAACCGCGCCTTCGATTCTCCAGAAGAGAAGCAGAGAGTCGCCGCATTGTTGGAAAAGTATAACCACCCACCCGACGAACAGGATGCGCTTTTCACTCAGCCGGGTTCACAAGAGGCGCCCACTCCGTTAGAAGATCCAGCCAATCAGAATAAAGAAAGCGAATCTGCCACGCCCGAAGAGGAGCCCAGCCAATCTGATAAAGACAAGACCGGCGAGGAAGCAGACAAGACGGATGAGGCAGACAAAGGTGACGAGAGTGATTCGGGAGATCAAGGCGATGAAGCTGATCAGAATGACGAAAACGCCGCTCCGGATTCAGCGATATCTCAGCCGGTAGAAATGACCCCGGAGATAGACGCCGGTTTCGCCCAGATAGCACAGGAACGCATTGCGCGCCATCCAGTGCGGTACTTCTTGTGGCTGCCGGTTAAGCGTGCTTACTCGCTCTGGTTTGATACCCATTCGCAATACTATCCGTTTGAGGGCGAACTTCTTCCGCTCGACGATCTTGACCACGACATTCACCAACAATTCTGGCTGCCGCTCTTTGCTGCCTTGACGTTTGTTTACACGTTGCTGGGTATTCTGGGTGGCTGGTCTTTGTGGGACACGCGAGACTTTATGGCGAGGCAATGGTTGCTGCTGGCGGCGCTAATCATCTTTCTGAGGCTTGGTTTTTTCTCAACGCTTGAGAATCCCGAACCGCGTTATGTAGTTGAGATTTTTCCGTTCCTATCTATCCTTGGCGGGATCGCGCTTTCGCGGACCGCTTTATTGTTTAAAATCAGCAAGACAAGCTAAAGCGTTGGAGCAAACTAACTAAAATCTTCCACGCTTGGGAGCTAAGAAAAGAGCGGGGGCATGCCCCCTTCCCAACCTGAGAGGTTGCTGACGTCGAGCATCAATTGTGAGCATGAATTCCAAGGCCCAATATTCTCAAGATGAGATTCAGTTTCTAGTTTGTGCAGTTCGAGGTGAGGAAGGGGGCATGCCCCCGCTCAGCGCGCGGACATCTGATCCTTGCGATCAGGGACTTGGAGATGCATTGGTCGTCGGCGCCTGCTCCGACGGAAGCACGCGGGACGGGTCAGGCCGGTCCGCTGAAGTATGTAAATGAATGGCTTTCCAATCCTTACCAATGCGCTTAAAAACGAGCGTCATCCGGCCCGTTGCCGTCTCCGGTGCGCCCTTGTAATTTTGTGATTGTGTCCACAAACAACTCACAAGCGCACCATCGCGACCGAGCATCATGATCGAAACGTCCTTAACGTCCAATTTTACGTCCTTCATATCGGGATAAGAACTTTCACGATTCTTGCGCATCTGATCCCAGCCTTTTGTGACCGAGCCATTGTTGTTGAAGAGTACGAGACGAGGGGAATTCCAATACACATTCGAAACAGCCTTAACATCAGCGCGACGAATGCCGTTAATCAAAGCGTTGAAGGCCGCAACAACATCCTGTGAGCCGGGAGTGTCCGTCACAACCGGCTTGGGTTTAGCGTCCGTGCGGCGAGTCGCCGGCTGTGCAGTTGCAGGCTGCTGTACGTTCGTGCTCTTCACTGCGCTGGTAGATGATTTCTCTGTAGTCCGAGGCCGTATGGTCTGAGAAGAATTCGTGTTTTGCGCCAAAGCAACTGCGTTTGCTGCCAACATCAGAATGGTAGTAATAATTAATCTTTTGATCATCAGCTAGTCCTCTCAGTTTTCTTTTAATTCAGATCTTGTTTGCGTATAGCGGATAGACTCTCAACGCCGGGAATCACACATCGCCGAGAGCGCTCCTCGTGTCGAACCATGGTACTCCACTGCGCAGCCTTTCAACAGAACGCTGTTT
>JALYTI010000164.1:4338-5949 GCA_030854375.1 Acidobacteriota bacterium
ACATAGAAGGGCCTACTGCCTGGCCCGTGAGCATCGTGCGCGACCCGTTTATGAGGAGACCAGCCTTGACGCCTTTTTCTTCCGCAAACCGGCGAAGGGTTACTTCAGCGCTTTCCATGGTAAACGGATCTGTTTGCTCCAGCTGATTCGCAAGAGCAGGCAACAGTTCTTTTAGGCTTGGATCTTTACTGAGATTCTTGCTGAGCGCCGACTCGTCGAAATCGAAGTCATCTGAAAAATACGCGCGACCCTGCCCTGAGAAATCTTTAAGAGTGTGAAAGCGTTGCCGAATCAAGTCCACCACTCTCTTAAACCAGTCTCGATCGTCCTCGTCATATTCGTCGCGCCAGAGTTTGTTCGCGCGTAATTCGGATTTCACCATCGCCAGCAACTCTTCAATCGGCATGGTGCGAATGTACTCGGCATTCATCCAGAGCGCTTTTTCATCCGTCCAGTGTCGCGGATCGTTCTCCTGAAAATTGAAAACGGCCGGCGAACGATGAATCTCTTCAAGTGAAAACTCTTGCACGAGTTCGTCAACCGACAGCACCTCTTTCCCGTTGGGGGGCGCCCAGCCAAGGAGGGCAAGAAAATTGCGAAACGCAGCAGGAACGAAGCCGCGATCACGATAGGTTGTTAACGAAACTACCTCACCGTGTTTTCGCTTGGAAAGCTTTCCTTTGTTGGGCGCCAGGATTAAGGGCAGGTGGGCGAATTGTGGCACACTTGTCGAGAGCGCTTCATAGAGCAAGATCTGCTTATGTGTATTCGTCAGATGGTCCTGACCGCGAATCACGTGCGTGATACCCATTTCGATGTCATCAAGTACTACGGAAAGGTTATAAAGCGGATGGCCGTCTGATCTAAGCAACACAAGATCTTCAATTTCGGAATAAGCGCGCTCCTGTGGTCCATAGACAATGTCTTCAAAATGAGTTTTGCCTTCGCGGGGAATTTTTAACCGCACCGCGAAAGGCTCGCCCGCCGTCGCGCGCCGTTCAGACTCCTCTTTCGATAAATCTCGATACTGGTTGTTGCGAGGATCGACGCCTTCTGTAGCGTGGGCGCGCGCTCGCTCGGCAACGCCTTGCTTTACCGTTGCATCGTCGCGCTGTGCCTTGGGCGTGAAATCACGGTAGGCCTTGCCTTCTTCGATCAGTTTATAAGCGGCGACCCGATGTTTGTCAGCGTTCGCAGATTGAAAAACTATCTGCTCGTCATAAGCCAGACCGAGCCATTCCAGACCATCGATAATTGACTGTGTCGATTCCTCGGTTGAGCGTTGGATGTCGGTATCTTCAATACGCAGCAGAAACTTTCCGCCGGTCTTTTGCGCATAGAGCCAATTGAATAGGGCGGAGCGTGCTGCGCCAATGTGCAGGTAGCCGGTCGGTGATGGCGCAAAACGTACGCGTACAGTCATAGAAGTAGAGGTCAGAGATCAGAGGCCGGAGGTCAGTTGAAAAGGAACTCGAAGGTTTCTTACTGACCGCTGACCTCTAACCTCTGACCTCTGCGTTTTCTGGCGGAGATGACAGGATTCGAACCTGTGAAGGGCTTTTGACCCTTAACGGTTTAGCAAACCGCCGCCTTCAGCCACTCGGCCACATC
>JALYTI010000693.1 GCA_030854375.1 Acidobacteriota bacterium
TTTCGCTTCGAGCCAGCCTTGAAAATCGCCATGCTCGACAGCACCGATTTTGAACCACGCTAGCCAGAGGGCGTAGCGTGTGATGAACTCTGTCTTGCCCCACGAGTTTCCAGGGAGTAGGAAGTTGACCTGTCCTGAGTGCTCGTTGTGGTACCGGACCTGCCCTGCGTGCAGAGCAGTTCCGAATACCAGCAACGAAAACGCATTGGGGTCGTCTCGCGTGGCAGCGAGCTTCTCCATGAAGTCAGGGGCGAGGGCCATTAGGTCAGTCCGACAGTGCCTTTGGCGGGCGTCTTTGCGGACGCTCCGGGGCGGTGTTGCATTGGGTGCTTGCTTGGCATTAGGGCGGGCGCGCCGTCAGCGGCGCACTCCTTGGGGTCGTCGCAGGCCATTTTGGAACCTCCGTGGTCGCCAAGCTGCTTATGCTTGTCGTTCGAGTGCTTTGTTTTCATGTGTTCACCTCCCTGGAAGTAGTTGTTCGTGGAGGGGTGTGCTCAGCGAAGCCGCCCACGAAATCGTGTTAGAGAATGAGACGGTTGCGGTAGTGGGAGCGCGCCGGACGATGCCGTCCGAGCGGTCGTTTCGGTTGCCGAAAACGAGTCGCTCCACGAGGTGCTTGCCTGCGGCGTTGAGCCCTGCGAACACAGCCGCTGTGGCTGGTGCCTCCACCCCGGAGCCGCCACGAATGGCGGTCACGGTGCCAGCATTGAGCGACAGCGTGACCTTCTCAAGATGGGACCCAATGTTCTCGGGGACGGTGGACTGAATGGCTGACGCCACTACGAACTCAACTCCTTCGGCTTCTCTCGTACGTCAATGACTGGTGCAGGGGGGCGCTTCCACATCGCCTCAGCGAACCCGAGCATGAGCTTCTGCTCGTTCTTCATGCCGGTCATTTCCTGCACCGTCTTGAGCGCTCGGATGAGCGACTCCTGCGACGGCTTGGTGTCTCGGAGTCCGGCGAGGTTCTGAATGGCGACCAAAATGAGTGGCTTTACGTCGTCTGGTGAGAGGTAGAACTGGTCCATTAGGCCCTGCCGAGCTTGCTCGATGAGGGCGTCTAGCTCGTCCCGAGCGCGCCCTAGTTCTTGGGCCACAGCCGGGGCAACCACATGACTTTCCATGTGGTTCTTGAGGGCCTCTCCGCGGACCCCACCAGTGAGGGCTGCTGCCCTCCAACTGAGGTTGCCTAGGAGGACCTCCCGGCCTTGCTCCTCTAGCGCGCTTTGAGCGGGCGAGGTGCAGACACTACAAGCTGGCATGTTGGCCCCACGAAACGAAGGACTTGACAAGCCCTGGCTCCACGCCGTACCGCTTGGAAGCCCGCTTGATGGCTATGTGCAGTGGAGCCCCATGCTGGTGCGTGCGGTCCACGAAATCTAGTACCTCAGTGACGCTCACGAACCTCTGTGCGACCTTTGAGTCGAGGACTGGCTGATTCATGTGGGCCTCCAAGGGCTCGTTCGGCCCCCCCTTCCGAGGTACTCGGGGGACTCATAACCATGGGCGAACGCTAGTGAGTAACAGCTGTTTCATAGCCATTCCCCTAGGAATAGGGGTGTGACATCCGTTGGTTTCTCTGAGGGTTCGGTGAACCCCCTCTTGGCTAACGCTCGGGGGTTCCCCTCGGTGAGTGCTAAACACACTCTCTTAGTGAGTCTAGTTGAGGTGTGGACTACCTGACTAAAAAGGTCAGGAATAGAGCGCCCCCTCGTCCCATCAGGGTGAGAGGGAGGTGCTTGGGCTCTGCCTGGGTGCGCGCCAGGGTGAATGCCAGGGTACTTTTGGGCTTCGTTGGGGCGAGTGCAGCGAGCTTGGAGCCCCCACTACGACGAGTCCCTAGCCACCACTAAGGAGCCCGAGCTTGGTGCGGGGTGTCGAGTCAAAAACTGCAAAAGTGCAGGTAGGAGATATATTATATTATATGTATGTATGTACTGCACCCCCTTCTGAACCTTCTCGACCAGGGTAGTGGAGATTGCCGCTCTCTGGCGAACGTACGTTTGGGGGGAACGTGTGTTCGTGCGCGGTTGGGAGCTGGAAGGTTGCGTGTGCAAGCAACTAAGTGTGGGTGGTGTTGGCA
>JALYTI010000694.1 GCA_030854375.1 Acidobacteriota bacterium
AGAATCGCAAGCCGCTGTTTTTGTCTACCAGGGACAGATAGCAGATGTATTTGCGCCCGGTCTCTACACAGTCGATGGTGGAAACACACCAATTCTCACCAAGCTCGGTGCGTGGAAATACGGATTCAATTCTCCTTTCAAGGCAGAAGTTTATTTTGTAAACACAAAGCAGTTCACGGATCTTAAGTGGGGAACTTCGAATCCAGTCATGATGCGTGACACTGATTTCGGCATGGTCCGCCTACGCGCGTTTGGAATTTATTCGATGCGCGTCAAGGATCCGAGCGCTTTTATTAAAGAGATTGCCGGCACAAACGCGCATTTCGTAACGGAGGACATTGAGGGCCAACTCAAACGGACGCTGGTGAGTGGGTTTAGCGACGCGCTCGCCGAGTCTAAGATCGCGGCGCTGGATCTTGCCTCAAACTACGATGAGCTGGGGAAGTTTACCCGCAACAAACTTGCAGACGATTTCACTTCGTTCGGCCTGGATTTAACAAAGTTTGTGATTGAGAACATTTCGTTGCCGGCTGAGGTGGAGACGGCCATGGACAAGAGAACTTCTATGGGTGTCATTGGAGACGTGGGCCGCTACGCACAATTTCAAGCCGCGGACGCGATGCGCGACGCAGCGCAAAACACTGGCGGCGGCGGAGCTGGTACCGGCGCTGGATTGGGAGCGGGCTTTGCAATAGGGAACGCGATGGCCGGCGCAATGACCGACGCAATGAATCAGTCGAAAAGCAAAACAGGGGGTGAATCTGGAGGCGCGTCCAAAATCGTGTGTCCAAAGTGTGGTGCGACAAACCTTGCAAGCTCAAAATTCTGTAATGATTGTGGCGCGAAAATGCAGACCGCCGGGCAAACCGTGCCGTGCGCTAAGTGCGGAGCGCAACTGCAAGCAGACGCAAAGTTTTGTAATGATTGTGGAACTAAAGTCGAGCAGAGTGGCTAAAGTGCACCACGGAGTGACAGCTTCTCGAAAGTCCCGGCGTTCGAACAACGCCGGGTTTTTCGTCTGAAAGGCTTTGCATAAAAAGTCCTGGAGTGATGGTTTATCAGTTCCCCGGCGGCTTCGCCGTTTTCTTTGCGGTAAGCCTCAGGCTTACCGCAATCGTGGCATTTGTTCGAGGCTCCGCCTCAACTCCTTCCTTGCGTGACGAAACCAACGCGGAGGCATAGCCTCGTGGAAAAAGAGCTCTTTTCGGTAAGCCGTAGGCTTACCGCAACGAAAGCGGCAGAGCCGCGACTATTTCTTGGGCAAAGGCGCCTGCATAGCTCTTTGGGGATTTCCCTAACGGCGGTGTTATTCTGGGTTCGACTTCAACCAGTTATCTCGATGAGTATTATTAATGTTTAGCCAATTCAAGCGACCTCGCCGCGTGGTAATTACCGGCATGGGATGTGTAACTCCGCTGGGTATCGGCCGAGAAGCATTCTGGAATGGATTGATCAAAGGTGAGAGTGGCGTGCGTCGAATCGAATCGTTTGACGTTTCCAAGTCTCCTGTGAAAATCGCTGCTGAAGTGCGCGACTTCGATTGGGAAGCACAACTCAATCCAAAAGATCGAAAGCATGTTCCCAGAACAGTGCCACTTGCCCTGGCGGCAGCGAGAGAAGCTCTTGAAGATGCAAAGCTCAAACCAAACGATCTCGGCCTGGAGCAAAGACGGGCCATCGGCGTGATATTAGGAACGGGCGGTGGCGGTCTCGCTTTTACCGAACAACAGTATTCGTACTGGTACATTGGTCCAGCAAATAAGGCCAGCGT
Organism: Acidobacteriota bacterium; assembly: GCA_030854375.1. GTDB lineage: Bacteria > Acidobacteriota > Blastocatellia > Pyrinomonadales > Pyrinomonadaceae > PSRF01. Next base: position 1,772 of record JALYTI010000694.1, read on the forward strand.
GTACACGATTCCATCGTCTACGCACGGAGGCCTATCGAGCGAGTTGTCTATGGCGTTTGGCCTTCGCGGACTTTCGCATATCGTCTCGACAGGATGCACTAGTTCAACGGATGCCATTGCATATGCCGCTCAACACATTGCGGTTGGTCGTCAGGACGTGATGTTGTCGGGCGGTGTGGATGCACCCATTGCTCCAGGCATTCTTGCCGCGTTCAACCTGATGACGGTGCTGACCAGCGATTTCAGCGATGAGCCGCATAGAGCGTCTCGTCCGTTTTCATTAAGTCGTTCGGGAATCGTTTTGGGTGAAGG
>JALYTI010000695.1 GCA_030854375.1 Acidobacteriota bacterium
GTGGACAGTATCTTCGGGAGTTTGAGTGTCAAAAGAAATCTGGTTAGGCCCGCTCCTTGGCAGCAATCGGTCGCGTTTGATTAGGCGTTGCGCAGATCTTGTGTCCGAGGGCAAGTCCGATTCATTCCTATATCTCGCTGCTTCCCACCCCCTACTCGAACTAGTCACTGAACAGATTCTCGACGGCAAATCAAATCCGGGACTTTGGGGAGAGCTCCCCGTCTATCTTTTCCGTGGCTTTGTAAAACGAGTCATATCGACTGCCGTCGACGAACAGAATGGAAGCTTCCTTGCCGCCCGTATTCCCATCGATCGCGAAGAGTTTCCTCTCAAAAAAAGCTTGATCTCACAGTTGCTGTTCAGGTTGAAGGCCCAGGGAAAACTAAAGGCAATCGCGCCCCTGGCCGGCAGCGACGGCTGCGTTAACACCCTCGTGAAGCTTATCGGGGAGATAGAGCGTGCCGCCAAAACACCTGACGAACTTGAAGAGATTGTTTCTGCGCGCACCAGAGATTCGGAGTTAGCGTCAGCCGAGCCAGCGTCAACCGTCCCCTTACAAATGGATTTCGATCGTGAAGTCGCGCTTATCTATAGGTCGTATAGCGACGCACTTTCGCGGTTTGGTTTGACCGAGGAGGATGCCGATCAACTGCGAGCTCTAAAGATTTTGGGCGGTGGAAAGAACGATGGGATGCGCGGTGGGATAAACGATGGGATGCGCGATGGGATGCGCGGTGGGATGAATGACACGAAGTTGACCGTCCCGTGGCTGTCGCGTGTGAATTTGCTTGTACTTGACGGCTTCTTTGATTTCACGCCCGTGCAGGGTGAGATGCTTCGCCTGCTGGTTACTCAAGTACCGGACGTGGTCGTGAACCTTAACCACGACGAAAGGAATACTGAAATCTTCCAGGCCTTTCGCGAAACCATTGAGCAGCTTCGCAGCATGGCGAGCTTTGAGGTTAAGCAACATGTGGAAGCCGGCTCCGTCGCAGGAACGCTTTCGCGTTTGCGAGAAAATCTTTTCAATCCCGTAATTGATGGTACCTCCTCACCGCCCGCACCACTCGTCGGCGAGGCTTCCTTTGGTTCCGTGCGCGTCGCCGGCGCAGGAATCACCGAAGACTCGGTGAGCGAAAGTAATAACAACGGAGGGAATCGACGATCGGAAATCAAATTCCTCGAGTGCACCGATCGTGAAACGGAAATCCGCGCGATTGCGAAAGAGATTAAGCGTCTGGTTTTCAGAGAGTCGTATCAATTAGCCGATATCGCGCTCGTAGTTCGTGAACGAGAGTCTTATGCCGAAACCATTGCGCGCGTGATGCGCGAAGAATGCATTCCCTGCGATCTCGAGAGCCGTGTTGAAACCCTTCAGATTCCAGCGATTCGCGCCGCGCGAAAAGTTTTTGAACTGCTCGCGGAGTTGTCTGACGAAGCGATGGGCAGTATCAAGGTTTCAACTTTGGCTGACCTGATCAAGTCGGAATACTTTCGATTGTCACCCGACGACCTCCTGGCACTCCTGGCGCAATTCGACGAGCGGTATGCGCCCTTGCTGTCCGCCGAGAGCAACGGCGACGCAGCAAGCAGGGATAACAACCGCGAAGAAATGGTGCGGTCAGAACTCAATATTGGAAAATGGGACCCCGACAGCCTGGAAAACGTTATTGCTTACGTGGGCGCGGAGTTGCGAGCAACTGACTGGCTTGCAAGAGCGCGCCGACTGCTCGAGAAATGGCCGCAGGTCAACATCACGAAAAAGCTTGCCACACCCGATCCGGCAAATGTCCAGGATGATGAAGAGTTGGAGAGCCGGATTGAAGACGCTGACAAAATACCGCCCGAGGAAAGAGGAGAAAAAAAGCGACGACCTTCGCGCGAGATTCCTTCAGCATCCATCGCCTGGGCTTCGTTGGTCATCGAGCGGCTTTCAGATCTAATCAGAAGTGTTCCACGCCAGGGTCAACCGTTAGAACTCCGGCTAGCCGCCGTAAGACTCCTCGGTCAACTGCAGTTTTATCCGGAAACCAGGAAGCCCATGCGGCGGTTGCCCGACGAGAACGAGCTGCCGCATGCGATG
>JALYTI010000696.1 GCA_030854375.1 Acidobacteriota bacterium
GATCTCACGGCGGAATTATTGCGGAAAGAGGAGCCTGTGGTTGAGGCGGTCGCTTCTACCGGCGCCGGCGTGTTTGACACATTGAAGGCCGTTGCTAAGCAGGTTCTGACCGAGCTCCGCAAAAGCTAACCATACCCAGAAATCAATCCAGCGATTTGAGCATCAACAAGCCGTCACCGCCATTAGAATAATATTTTGGCAGACGTTGCGTCACCGCATAGCCGAGGCTTTGATAGAGCTTCTGAGCGGCAATGTTAAGCGACCTCACTTCGAGCCGCACAATTCTAACATTCCGCTGTCTGAAACCCTTTTCAACTTCCGCCATTAGACGTTTGGCCAGATGTCGCCGGCGATGGTCGGGCGCTACGCCTACCGTAGTAATATGCCCCGTATGATCGGGTTCGATTAAGCCGATAACAAAGCCGACCATTGACCCGGCGGTAGTCGTCGCGCGAAATGCGACTGACTCCGGTGCGGTCAACAGATACTCGAAGGTCTCTCGACTATAAGCTTCGCCGTCAACAAAGCAGCGTTGATCGAGCCGCCAACACTCGTCGAGGTGCGAAACCGCGAGCGAGCGTATGTCATACCGCAGGCCGATTGCCGCGGGCACCGTCGGCTCAGTTTCGCCGGGGTAGTCGTCCGGGGATTGTGACCACCAACGGGAGCGAATTTTTTTGAGTACGGCCATTGGATCCAATCAACTCTCTGGGTGACTCTAGTTTATCATCATCGTTTTAAGGATCACTACATCACAAACATACAGTCGCCGTAACTATAGAACCTAAAGTGGGTCTCGGCTGCATAACGATAGGCCTCAAGAGTTAAATCACGGCCGGCGAAGGCGCACACAAGTAAAAGCAACGACGAGCGTGGTAGGTGAAAGTTTGTCAACAGCGCGTCGACGGCACGGAACTTGAAACCCGGCGTAATAGTTAACTCTGTTTCTCGCTCGCCTGCTTCGATCCTTCCTGCAGCGTTTACCGCCGATTCAAGCGCCCGAGAGGTGGTCGTGCCAATGGCGATGATTCGTCCGCCCCCCTCACGACTCTCGTTAATTACATTCGCCGCTTCCTTACTAATCTGGAAAAATTCAGAAGCCACCTGGTGCTGCTCGATCTCATCAACGCGTACTGGCTCGAAGGTTCCGTAGCCAACATGTAATGTGATTTCAACGAGTCGCGCTTGGCGCGCCAGCAATCCTTCAATAACTTGCGGAGTGAAATGCAGTCCAGCTGTAGGGGCTGCAATAGCCCCCTTTTTGCTAGCGAAGACGGTTTGATAACGCTCCTTGTCATCCGCCGAAGTTCCGGAGGCGCGCTTAATGTACGGCGGAAGAGGGATCTGTCCCAACTCGTTAAGTAAGTGTTGCAGCGGCCCATCGCCCTCAAACTTGAGGTGCCTTAGTCCCTTTTCGAAGCACCCAACCACTTCAGCACGCAGCATGGAGTTTCCGAACCGAAGACGTCCTCCCCGCTTCAACCTATGCGCCGGCCGAACGAGAGCTTCCCAAGTCGACGGTGCAACCTCGCGAATGAGCAGCAGTTCCACCTTACCTCCGGAAGGCTCACGCTGCGCCATAAGGCGCGCCGGAAATACCCGGGTGTTGTTGATAACAATTACGTCGCCTGCCTCTACGTATTTCGGAAGAAGTTCAAACCTGGAGTCTTTCCAGCTTTGATCTGCGCGATTGAGGACCAACATTCGCGAGGCGTCGCGTCGCTCGAGGGGGTGTTGCGCGATTAATTTCTCTGGAAGCTCGTAATCGAAATCCGAAAGATGCATTACGGAGAGGGAAGTACCGGCGAGGGAGTTGGATAATGGGGGTGTTCGCGGTGAAATACTGCAGTGAGCTGCGCGCCAAACAAGAGAATCAGACTCGACACATAGCTCCACGTCAACACGGCCACGACAGCGCCCACAGAGCCATAAATCTGATCGTAGTGGAAATAACTCAGAGCCCAGGCAAATACATACTTCGCGAGTTCCCACAGCAAGCCGCCGATAAGTGCCCCCGGTAGAGTGTCACGCAAGCTCACTTCAGCTTTTGGCATGAAGCGGTAGACCACGACAAAAAGAAT
>JALYTI010000697.1 GCA_030854375.1 Acidobacteriota bacterium
CTTACACACAGCATTAGCCGGGCGCTCGTGACCTGCCCAATTTTTGTACCAGGGCGACAGAGAGTTTATTGGATTTGGGTCGTTTGTTCGAGTGCATTGGTGTTGGATATCCAAGTTGCTGGCGCTGGTGGTCTGTATCCAAGCGCCGATCGACCCCACTCGGCCTTAGACGGCAGGACGCCCGACGAGGTCTATGCTATCGACGAAGAGCAAGAGAAATTGGCGGCGTAATTAAACCCGGAATCTACCTTAGCCAAGCCGCCAATCTGTCCCGGAATCCGGGACCACCTCTCTTAAATCCACGAACCCGCGGTCAGGTTGGTTGTCGGCCTGCTATTTCAAAACTTCAGAGAATGGGTTGCCGTTAGTCATCCTTCTTTTCGGCGGCTTCACCGCGTTTAACAATATTGACCTTTGTGAAGAGAATCTCCTTCAATTCGGCTCTCCAAACTTTCTTTTGGCGAAGTAGAAATTCCAGGTTCATTCCGAAATGCTTGAACTCTTCGTGTTGCGCATTTTCCATGATAGCCCTCGCTTCGGCATTCTTCTCGACTGACATTCTCTGCTCGTACCAGCTGATTGCCTCCGCCTCCTCGATGAGCGATGTAATCATACGCGCAAAAGTTCGAGTTTTTTGCGAGAGTTCATTCGCTGGCTCGTGGTATTGATCAAAACCCATTTTTCTCTCCTAGATGACATTCGACGCGTCACGATTATCTTAGAAACTTACCTAACCTTCGGGCATTTTAGCCCTTTTCAGCTGCCGTTAAGGTGGCAGAACGGGATGTGTGTACCGAAAACTTTGTCCGCATTGATGAAGTATGGCCTGCTGCCGGTTCCGAAGACACCGAGTTAGGTGTTTTGATGGAACCGGAGGTGGGTCATGGAGAGACGGAAGTTTACACGCGAGTTCAAGCTTGAGGCTGTCAAACTGATCAAGGAACGCGGGGTATCTTATGTGCAGGCCGCGCGTGATCTGGATGTACATCAGTCGGTGCTGCGCAACTGGGTGAAGGGCTTCGAAGCCGATCCGCAGCATTCGTTTCCCGGGCATGGGCAGATGAAGCCTGAGCAGCTGGAGATCGCGCAGCTACGGCGCGAAGTAATCAAGCTGAAGGCCGAGCGCGACATCCTAAAAAAAGCCGCGGCCTACTTCGCGAAGGAAGCGACGTGAAGTTCGCTTTCATCGCGAAGCACCGGGGGATCTGGCCGGCGGGATGGTTGTGCGGGGCGCTCGGTGTCTCGCGGGGTGGCTTCTATGCCTGGCTGACACGACCGCGCAGTCAGCGCAGCCGGAGCGATGAAGAGCTGGGTGCGAAGGTTCGCGCCAGCTTCCTCGCGAGCGACCGGACCTACGGTGCCAGGCGCGTGTGGCACGACATGCTGGCGGAAGGGATGTCGTGTGGACTGCATCGGATCGAGCGGTTGATGCGGCTACAGGCTTTCAGAGCGCGTCCGCGACGGCGTCGTCTGCCGCTCGATCTGGGCGAGCGGCAGGCCGCCGCAGTCGCTCCCAATGTGCTCGACCGCACCTTCGAAGCCCCAGCGCCCAACCGCAAATGGATCGCTGACTTCACGTACGTCTGGACGGCCGAGGGCTGGCTCTATGTGGCAGCGGTTGTCGATCTCTTCTCCCGCCGGGTTGTCGGCTGGTCGATGAGCGCAACCATGACAGCCCAGCTCGTCACGGATGCCCTCATGATGGCGATCTGGCGGCGTGGCAGGCCCGATGCGCTATTGCACCACTCGGATCAGGGCAGCCAGTACGCCAGCGAGCAGTTCCAGCGACTGATGGCCGATCATGGCGTCACCTGCAGCATGAGCCGCTCGGGCAACGTGTGGGATAATGCGGCGATGGAGAGCTTCTTCTCTTCGCTGAAGACGGAACGAACGGCACACAAGACGTATCGGACTCGGGATGCGGCCAAGGCAGACGTGTTCGATTACATCGAATGCTTCTACAACGTGAAACGCAGGCACTCGACAATCGGATATCTGAGCCCAGTGGAGTTCGAGATGCAGGCTGGATTAGCTTAAGTGGGTGTCTTCGGAACCGGCAGCAGGCCATAGTCACAGAG